>NZ_DEPK01000023.1:0-2561 GCF_002358725.1 Microbacterium sp. UBA3394 | reverse complement strand
CCGTCCTTCTTCGCTCGGCTGGGCTGTACGCGCGACGGCTCCCCCGGCATCTTCGGGAAGTCCGGCGGAAAGGGCAGCTCGCCGAGCCCGGCCTCGAGGTCGCGCTCCCACCAGGCCAGGAGGGTGTCGATCCGGCCCGGTCGTGCGGCGAAGTCCGCCCACGGGTCGCCGTGCCGCTCGAGACGCTCCGGGGTGCTGCGCACGGTGAACGCGGACGGGTCGACCCCCGCCTCGAGCTCGTCCCAGCTGAGCGGGGTGGAGACGGTTGCGGCCGGCAGCGCGCGGGGACTGTAGGCCCCGGCCATCGTACGGTCGCGGTTGGCCTGATTGAAGTCCACGAACACGCGATCGCCGCGCTCCTCCTTCCACCAGGCCGTGGTGACCTTCTCCGGCAGGCGACGTTCCAGTTCGCGCGCGAGCGCGATGACGGCGTGGCGCACATCCAGGAACTCGTGCGTCGGCTCGATCGGGCAGAACACGTGCAGACCTCGGTTGCCGCTGGTCTTCACCCACGGCTCGAGCCCCGCCTCGCGCAGCACCCCGCGCAGCTCGGGCGCGACCGCCGCGGCGTCGTCGAAATCGGTCGCGCCGTGGGGGTCGAGGTCGATGCGCAGCTCGACCGGACGGTCGGTGTCGGCCGTGCGCGAGGCCCATGGGTGAAAGACGACGGTGTTCATCTGAGCCGCCCACACGACGGCCGCGGGCTCGGTGAGGACGAGCTGCGGATGGCGGCGCCCGCTGTTGTAGGTGACCGTCACGGTCTCGACGAAGTCGGGGGCGCCCTTGGGCGGATTCTTCGAGTAGAACCGTTCCCCGTCGACGCCGTCGGGGAACCGCTCCAGCGACACCGGGCGATCGCCGTTCGCGGCGAGGAACGGGTCGGCGACGGCGATGAAGTACTCGGCGAGCTCCCGCTTGGTGATCCCCGCCTCCGGCCACAGCACGCGGCTCGGGCTGGAGAGCCCGACCTCGCGGTCGCCGTGCGGTCCCGGGACGGTCAGCGTGATGCGCTCGGACGCCATACCCACGACCCTAGGCCCCACCCCACGTCGCCGAAACCACCTCTCGAGCGGTGGGTCTCAGGCGAGGGCGATCACCGGTGCGAGCTGGTCGCGCGTGAGGCGGATCCACGGCCCGCCCGGGTCGATGACGACGCCGCCGATCTCGGGATCGGCCTTGAGGGCTCCGGCCAGCTGCGCCGCCGTCACCGGAGCGGGCTGGTCGCTGCGCTTCATCGCGGCCACTTCGAGGGGATGCGTGAACACCTCGAGGTAGCGGGTGCCGTCGTCGGCGCGGCCCTGCGCGATGCCCATCTTCTCGCCGTCCGGCGCCTTGCCGACGGCGACCCACAGGCGCGCGTCGGGGATCGCCGCGACCACCGCCTCCGGCGTCGCATCCGTACGCGGTGTCGACAGCAGCGTCTTGACGGTGAGCTTCTCGTCGGCCTGGTCGAGCATCTTCTCGATCAGCTCGCGCGGCACCACGGCCCGCGCCGGGGCGGAGGCCGGATCGATGATGAGGCCGGCGTACGCACCGCCGAGAACGTACTTCAGCACGGCGGTGACGGGCTGTCCGACCGCCGAGGTCTGCGCGTCGTTGTCCGCCGCGAGACTCTTCTGCAGCGCCGCCCCGCTGCTGTAGGCGAGCACGAACTGCTTCTCGCCGATCTTGGTGACGGCCAGCGGCAGGCTCTTCCCCTCCGAAAGCAGCGTGCGCGCGTCGCCCTTCACGCGCAGGAACAGATGCCCCTGCAGCAGCTGGCGGGCGACCTCGAGGAGGCCGTCGGCGGGCGCGGTGTCGGCGAGCTTCGCGATGGCCTCGCGCACGGGCACGTTGTCCCGCACGCCCGGGATCGATTCGGCCCGCACCGGACCGGACGGCGCTGCGGTCGACGGGGCCGGCTTCGCGTTCGCGGGCGCGGCGTCCTCGCTCGGCGTCGACGGCCTCGCGGCAGCGGAGGGACCGCCCCCGAGTCCGCGGAAGGACGACATCGAGATGTTCACCGATGCTGCGGCCTCCTGCGCTGCCGCATCCGCGGCGGCGTCATCCGTCTGCGCACCGCTCGTGACGTCGGTGTCGGTGGTCGGGGCGTCCGTCGGCTCCGCGGGCTCGGCTGCTCCCTCACGGGAACGCTCGGGCTGGGAGTCTTCGCGCTTGCGGCGGGAGAAGAAAGCCATCGCTTCGAGACTAACCCGTCCCTGCCGCGGAGCCACCCCGGCGGCGGCGACCCTCAGCCGATCTTCTCGATCGGCGCGATCTTCACGAGAAGCTTCTTCGGGCCGGCCGTGTCGAAGCGCACGTGCGCCACACGTTTGGCGCCCTCCCCCGTGACGGTGTCGATGCGCCCCTCGCCGAAGTCGTCGTGTCGGATGCGGTCGCCGGGCGCGAGCACCATGTCGCCGTTGTCGCGCACCTTCGCCGGGATGCGGTTGGTGAATTTGTCGAGGGAGGGCTTCGGCTCCCGGCGCCCGAGCGGCACGAGATCGTCGCCGTACCGGCCGCCGCCTCGCGCCGATCCGCCCCGCGCGTTGAGCGCACGCGAGCGGGTCCCCCCGCGCGAG
>NZ_DEPK01000057.1:5394-5665 GCF_002358725.1 Microbacterium sp. UBA3394 | reverse complement strand
GCGCGCGGCGACCTCACGGTCCTGCGTGACGCGCGACGACGTGCCGCGCCGAGGCTCGCCCCGAAGCCGGGCGCGCGGCCCCCAGTACTCGCCGCCGGTGACGTCGGGTGCCGCCAGCGCGTGCACGAGGGGCTGCGCGCCGACCTCTTTGGACTGGGTGACGGGGGCCTGGATATTGTCGGTGAACCGCGTCAGGCGGGAGGGGTTGTTCACTCCGCGGATGCCGGCGGTGCGGCCGCTGGTGGAGTAGCCCGGATGCGCCACGACGCTC
>NZ_DEPK01000057.1:5155-5279 GCF_002358725.1 Microbacterium sp. UBA3394 | reverse complement strand
CGGGTCGTATCGCCACATCGAGGTCGACATGCTCCCCACCCACACCATCCGCCCACCCGCCGCGGCGAGCGCGGGAAGCAACTCGCCGGCCAGCGCGAAATGGCCGAGCACGTTGGTGGCGAAG
>NZ_DEPK01000057.1:1190-5090 GCF_002358725.1 Microbacterium sp. UBA3394 | reverse complement strand
TAGCCCGGATGCGCCACGACGCTCGCGACCGCCACGTCGGCGCCGCGCAGGCGGCGGTCGGCTTCGAACCCGAGCGAGCTGGTCGCGATCTTCGACTGCACGTAGGCGCGCCAGGGCGTGTAGCCCTCCGACAGCTGCGGGTCGACCGGGTCGTATCGCCACATCGAGGTGGACATGCTCCCCACCCACACCATTCGTCCGCCCGCCGCGGCGAGCGCCGGAAGCAGCTCGCCCGCCAGCGCGAAGTGGCCGAGCACGTTGGTGGCGAAGACGAGCTCGTTGCCGTCCCGCGTGAGGGTGCGCCGTTTCGGCGGATGCACGATGCCGGCATTCAGCAGCACGCCGTCGAGCGCGCCGCGGCTGCGGAGGGTGGCGGCGGCGGCGCGCAGCGAGCCGGAGTTGCTGGTGTCGATGACGAGGGACTCGACCGCGTCGCGTCCGGCGGCCTCGGGCACCCGGCGGAAGAGGGCCGCGCGAGCCGCGGCGAGACGAGCGGGATTGCGCGCCGACATGATCACGTCCGCCCCGGCCCGCACGAGGTGTTCGCACGAGAAGTAGCCGAGACCCGCGTTGGAACCCGTGACGAGGTACGTCCGGCCGGTGAGGTCGGGGAGATGCCACTCGGGTCCACTCACACGACGACCCTATGCCGCACATGCCCGATGCGGAATGGGGCGCGCGGGCGCGTCGCGGTCGGCCTCCCGTCGGACAGCACGGGCCGCGCCGCATAGGCTGTGCCCATGCGCACCCGTGACGAGGTCGAATGCTGGCTCACCGACATGGACGGCGTGCTCGTCCATGAGAACACCCCCATCCCCGGCGCATCCGAGCTCCTTCAGCAGTGGCGGGATCTCGGGGTGCCGTTCCTCGTTCTCACGAACAATTCGATCTTCACGCCGCGCGACCTCAGTGCGCGACTGCGCGCATCCGGTCTCGTCGTGCCCGAGGAGGCCATCTGGACCTCCGCCCTGGCGACCGCCGACTTCCTGCGCTCGCAGATGCCGGGCGGCAGCGCCTTCGTCATCGGCGAGGCGGGACTGACGACTGCTCTCCACGAGGCCGGGTTCATCATGACCGAGACCGATCCGGACTACGTGGTGATCGGCGAGACCCGCAACTACTCCTTCGAGGCGATCACGAAGGCGATCCGCTTCATTCGCGGCGGCGCCCGGTTCATCGCCACCAACCCCGACGCGACCGGCCCCTCGGTCGAGGGCGTGCTGCCGGCGACCGGGGCGATCTCGGCCCTCATCTCGAAGGCGACGGGCAAGGAGCCGTATGTCGTCGGCAAGCCGAACCCCATGATGTTCCGCTCGGCTCTGAACCGCATCGGCGCGCACTCCGAGAACACCGGCATGATCGGCGACCGGATGGACACCGACGTCGTGGCCGGGATCGAAGCGGGCCTGCATACCGTGCTGGTGCGCACCGGCATCTCCGACGACGCCGAGATCGAGCGCTACCCGTTCCGCCCCGACGAGATCCTGGACTCCGTCGCCGAACTGCTCGCCGACGACCCGATCGAGGCCGAGATGCCCGAGGGCGAAGTCACCCACGGGCTGTAGCGCCAGAGGCGATGTCGGCGGGCGCGCGTAGGGTCGGCGGCATGGGTGCACTCGACGACGGGGAGCGCGTGCTCGTGGCCGACGCCGTGGCCTGGCGGGCGTGGCTGGTCGAGAACCACACCACCTCGACCGGCGCTTGGCTGGTGCGGGCGCGCCCCGGGTCCGACGTCACCGTCGTCGCGTACGAAGACGCAATCCGGCAGGCGCTGTGCTTCGGATGGATCGACGGCCCCACCCGCTCGTTCGACGAGCGCCTGGGCGGCCTGTGGTTCTCACCGCGCCGACCGCGCAGCGGCTGGGCGGCGAGGAACAAGGCGCGCGTGGTCGACCTCGAGGCCACCGGCGAGATGACCGACGCCGGACGGCGGGCGATCGCCGTCGCCCGCGAGAACGGATCGTGGAGCGTGCTGGACAACTCCGAGGCGCTCCGCGAGCCCGACGACCTCGCGGCCGCCCTCGACGCTGACCCGGCGGCTCGCGCCGCGTGGGATGCGTTCCCGCCCTCCGCTCGCAAGTTCGGCATCGCTCAGGTCGATCTGGCGCGGCGACCTGCCACGCGCCTGGCCCGCATCACGAGCATCGTCACCGCCGCCCGGGAAGGAGAGCGCCCCTCATGAGCGAGTTCGAACAGACCCTGCTGCTGGGAAGCTCCGCGGTGATCCTGCTGGGCACGCTCATCACGTGGATCGTCGTCTGGATCCGCCGCCGCGACGACTGAGACGCGTCAGGAGACCGCGGCGAGCGCCGGGTAGTCGGTGTACCCCTCGGCGGTGCTGCCGTAGAAGAGCTCGGGGCGCGGTTCGTTCAGGTCGGCGCCCTGCTGCCAGCGGTGCACGAGGTCGGGATTGGCGATGACGGGGCGCCCGACGGCGACCGCCTCGGCCCAGCCCTCGGCGACGAGGGCCTCGGCCTCCTCCCGCGTCGTGGGGGACGAGAATCCGGAGTTCAGGATCGCCGGAGCGCCGACGCCGCGGCGGATGCGCTGCACGAGGTCGCCCTGGGGGTGAGCGTGGAGGATGTCGACGAACGCCAGCCCGAGGGGCGCGAGCCCCGCCGCGAGCGCGGCGTAGGTCGCGCGCGCGTCGGCGTCATCGGTCTCGAGGACGCCCTGGATGTTGTGCTGCGGCGACAGGCGGATGCCGGTTCGGTCCGCACCGACGGCCGACGCCACGGCTTCCGTCACCTCGACGGCGAAACGCGCCCGCGCCTCGGGCGATCCACCGTAGGTGTCTTCGCGCACGTTCGAGGCGGGCGAGAGGAACTCGTGCACGAGGTAACCGTTCGCGCCGTGCACCTCGACGCCGTCGAACCCGGCCGCGACGGCGTTGCGGGCGGCCTGCGCGAACTGCGCGATCACCGCGGGGATCTCGTCGGTCTCCAGCGCGTGCGGGACGGGCATGTCGACCTTGCCCTCGGGAGTTCGCGTCTGGCCCGGAGCCGGCAGGGCGCTCGGCGCGACGATCCGCTCGGTGCCGGTGATCGCGGTGTGCGAGACACGACCGCCGTGCATCAGCTGCATCACGAGGACACCGCCGGCGGCGTGCACCGCGTCGGCCACCCGGCGCCAGCCGTCGATCTGCTCGGGCGTCTCGATGCCCGGCTGGCCGGGATAGGACTTGCCCTCGGCGACGGGCCACACGCCCTCGCTCACGATGAGTCCCTGCCCGGCGCGCTGCCGGTAGTACTCGACCATCGCGTCGGTGGGCACGCCGTCGGCACCGGCGCGGGTGCGGGTGAGCGGCGCCATGACGACGCGGTTGGCGAGGTGCAGCGATCCGAAGGTCGCGGGAGAGTAGAGATCCATGGTGACCGCCAACGACCCCGCCGCCGTGCCGTATTCCCGAGACGGGACCTACTGCGGGACGAGACCCAGATCGTCGAGGTCCACGGCGGCCAGCCACTGCAGGCCCTCCGCCTCGACCGCGGCCCGCGCGCCGGTCTTGCGGTCGACGATGACCGCGACCGCGACCGGCTCGGCGCCCTCGCGCCGCAGGGCCTCGACCGCCTTGAGCGCCGACTGACCGGTGGTGGAGGTGTCTTCGACGACCACGACGCGCTTGCCCGCGACATCCGCCCCCTCGACCTGCCGCCCGCGCCCGTGGTCCTTCGGCTCCTTGCGCACGACGAACGCGTCGAGCGGCGCGTCCGTGCGGGCCGACTCGTGCATCACGGCGTTGGCGATGGGATCCGCCCCCAGCGTGAGACCGCCCACCGCGACGATGCCGTCGACGTCGCGGATGAGGTCGAGCATGATGCGCCCGATCGCCGGCGCCGCACGGTGGTCGAGCGTGAGCTTGCGCATGTCGACGTAGTACGACGCCTTCTTGCCGCTGGA
>NZ_DEPK01000057.1:0-842 GCF_002358725.1 Microbacterium sp. UBA3394 | reverse complement strand
ACGGCCTCGGCCTTGATCAGCGCGATGAGGTTCTGCCGGTCGATCTCGAGGTCTGCGGTGGAGGCGGCGGTCATGGTGTCGAGTCTAGGAGAGTCGGCGGCCGCGCCTAGGCTGGAATCCATGCGCCTGGCCACCTGGAACGTCAACTCGATCCGCGCCCGCGTCGACCGCATCGTCGACTTCGCCGTCCGCGAGCACATCGACGTGCTGGCGATGCAGGAGATCAAGTGCAAGGAGGAGCAGTTCCCCTACGAGGCGTTCGAAGCCGCCGGATTCGAGGTGCGCGCACACGGCTTCTCCCAGTGGAACGGCGTCGCCGTCGCCAGCCGCGAACCGATGACCGACGTCGAGACCGCCTTCCCGGGCATGCCCGGGTTCGCGAAGGGGCACGAGGGGCCGGATGCGCCGCAGGAGGCGCGCGCGATCGGGGTGACCACCGCCGGTGTGCGGGTGTGGAGCCTGTACGTGCCGAACGGCCGGGGCCTCGGCGATCCGCACTACGACTACAAGCTGCACTGGCTCGCCGCCCTCGAGAAGCACACGCGCGACGTGCTCGCGGCCGACCCCGGCCTGCCCCTCGCGCTGGTCGGCGACTACAACATCGCGCCCACCGACGCCGACAACGGCGACCCCACGATCGTGCCGGGCTTCTCCACGCACGTGTCGCCGCCGGAGCGGCAGGCCTTCGCATCCCTCACCTCCGCGGGCGTCGTCGACGTGGTGCGCCCGCTCATCCCCACCGGGTACACGTACTGGGACTACAAGCGGCTCCGCTTCCCCCGCAACGAGGGCCTGCGCATCGACTTCATCCTCGGATCGGAGACCTTCGCCGACGCGGTGAC
>NZ_DEPK01000190.1:2840-7257 GCF_002358725.1 Microbacterium sp. UBA3394 | reverse complement strand
GGGAAGCGGCGAGCGGTGCATGCCGCGAGCGTGGCACGTCGCGTCGCGGTCGGCGTCAGCATCCGCCCGAGCTGTGGAGACGGCATCCAGATCCCGTCCTGTGAACGAATGGTGGTCGGCGCCGATTCGGCCGCTCGCCGCCCCCGGCCGGCCGGCCCGCTCCGCTCCGTCTGCTCGGCAACTCCGCTCGCCCGCCCGCGCGCCCGCTCCGCTCGCCACGCTCAGCAGGCTTCACCGCTCCGCAGTCACTTCCTGCCGGCGCCAATCCCGAAGACCCGCAGGTCCTGACTGCGGAGCAGGGGGCTCCACTGCTCAGCAGTCACAAAGTGCGGGTGTGACCGCGAACAATCCGCAGATTGTGACTGCGGAGCGGGCACGGGGGCACGGTCGGGCCGGGGCGAGGCGGATGCGGGCCCTACGCCGGGGCGACCGCCGCCGGGCGACGGCCGCGGCCGGGATCAGCGGGAGCCGGCGATGGGGATGCGCACCGCGTCGTACTCGTCGCCGGCGAGCACCGCCTCGACGCGCTCGTCGGCGTCGTCATCCAGACCCTCCACGGCGATCACCGACACCCGCGGACCGAAGTCGGCCGTGCAGACCTGGTCGTCCGGGAGCGGATCGATCGTGACGGTCACCTCGGTGGGCGTCGTCGCGACGGCTCCCGAGATGAGCGGCGGGCAGGTGGATGAACCCCACGTCAGCAGCAGGAAGATCTCCGCGGTGGCCCAGCCGGCGCTGGGAGCAGCCTCGTCGAGCCCGCCGCCCTTGCCGTCGAGCGTGGCATCGCCGGCGATATCGGTCTGCCCGCGGTACGAACCGGTGACGACCACCTCGAGGTCATCGGCCGGGTCGAGCCCCTCCGGGAGCGACACGTAGGTGGCGCGCGCCACGAGGTCCCGCGTGCAGACGACCCCGTCGGGATCGGTGAGCTCGACCGTCACCACCCCGTCGTCGTACGACGGGTCGCCCGCCGTGGGAAGGCACGTGGAGCTGCCGTAGGTGAGGATGCCGACGGCGCTGCCGTCGTCGAGCCACGCGGCGTCGATCTCGGCGTCGAGGCTCTCCGCACCCTCGGTCGAGGGCACGGGCACCGGGGTGACCGCCGGTGCCGCTGCGCCGGCGCACCCGGCGATGAGGACCGAGGAGACGGTCAGCGCGAGGGCGGCGACGACGAGGCGAGCACGGAGCATGAGGTCATCATGCTCCGTGTCCCCGAACGATCGCGACACGTCTGGTCACAGCGGAATAACGAAATCAGCGCGTCGCGTCACTGCAGCGCCGAGGTGAGGCGCGCGAGGTTGTCCAGGACGGTGGAGCGCAGCGGCTGCTTCTCCCACTCGTCGCGGGTGAGCTCGCGGCTGAGCGAACGGTACTCGGCCTCGACCTCGCGCATCTCGGTGATGAACTCCTCACCGCGCACCAGCATCGAGATCTCCATGTTCAGACCGAACGAACGCATGTCCATGTTGCTCGACCCGATCACGGCGACCTCGTCGTCGACGGTCATCGACTTCGAGTGCAGGATGAACGGCTTGCGATACATCCAGATCTTCACCCCCGCCTTCAGCAGCACCTCGTAGTAGCTGCGCTGCGCGTGGTAGACCATCGCCTGGTCGCCTTCCTCGGAGACGAACAGCTGCACCTCGACGCCGCGGTGGCACGCACTCGTGATGGCCAGGAGCATCGCCTCGTCGGGAACGAAGTAGGGGCTCACGATGATGAGCTTGCGCTGGGCGGCGTACATGAGGGCGGCGAACAGGCGCAGGTTGTTCTCGAAACGGAAGCCGGGTCCGGAGGGCACGATCTGGCAGTCGAGATCACCGGGACCGGCCTTCAGCTCGTCGAGGTCGGTCTCGGTGTAGAGCACCTCCTGCGTCTCGGCGTACCAGTCGCTGAGGAACACCGCGTTGATCGACGCGACGACGGGACCTTCCAGGCGCACCATCAGGTCGACCCAGTGCAGGCCGCGTCGGATGTTCTTCTTCAGGTTGTAGGTCGAATCGGTCACGTTCTGCGAGCCCATGAACGCCACGAGGCCGTCGACGACCAGGAGCTTGCGGTGGTTCCGCAGATCGGGTCGCTGATACTTGCCCTTCAGCGGCTGGACCGGGAGCATCAGCTGCCAGTCGGCGCCCATGTCGCGCAGACGCTTCAGCGTCTGCTTGTAGAACGGCTTGCCGCGGTTGGCCCAGTGGTCCAGGAGCACGCGCACGGTGATGCCGCGCTCGCACGCCTCTTCGAGGGCGCGGAACAGGTTGTCCGTCGCGTCGTCGGACTGCAGGATGTAGAACTCGACGTGCACGTAGCGTTGCGCCCTGCGCACGGCGTCGGCCATCGCATCCAGGCTGGCCTGATAGTCCGAGATCAGGTGCGCGTCATTGTCCCCCGACAGCGGCATCGCCCCGAGGTTGCGGTTGAGGGTGACCAGCGAGGTGAACCAGTCCGGCGCGTTCGGACGCAGACTCCCGAAATCGAGCGCCTCGCTGGATTCCCGGATGTACGCGTTGATGTCGTCCTGCATCTTGCGTCGCTTGCGGGGGAGGCGGGGATTGCCGATCACGAGGAAGAGCAGCACCCCGACGAACGGGATGAAGTAGATCGCCAGCAACCAGGCGAGGGCCGAGGTCGGACGCCGATTGCGCGGAATGACGATGATGGCGGTGATGCGGATGATGAGGTCGACGACGAAGATCGTCACGACCCACCAGCTGGGCGGGGTGAACACGAAGGTGACGGCATCCTCGGCCACGGTGGTGTCCCCCTGACTGGCCCGCATCGCGATCGACGGGCGCGTTGCGTCCAGGCTATCGGGACGCGGTGTCAGTTCCCGGACGCGGGAGCCTCGGGTGCCGGCGGCAGCCCGCGACGGGCACGCTCCTTCGCCTCGAGTCGCGCGTAGGCGCGGCGCTCGTTGCGGTCGGCGCGGATCATGCTGCGGATGACCCAGAAGAACAGGAGGCTGACGACGAGGGTGGGCAGGATCGCCCATGCGGCCGCGAGCCAGAAGTCATCCACCCCTCCAGGATACGCGCCCTGTCGCCGGCTTCGCTGGGAGACGGCGACCTCCCCCCGACGAGCCTGTGGACAACGTCGAGTTCCCCCATCGCGCCGATCTCGTCCCCACGGCCGCGATCGCGCGATGACGGTGGATCCATGACCTCGATCGTGAAGGCCGCCAACGCGGCGCAGTTCCTCGCCCTCGTCCCTCGGCTGGCCGGATATCAGCCCACCGAGAGCCTCGTCCTCGTGCCGTTCGTGGGCACCCGCACCACCGGCGTCATGCGCGTGGACCTCCCCGTCGGCTCGGATGCCGACGAGGTCGACCGCTGCGCGGCGACGTTCCTCGGCATGATCTGCCGCCTGCCCGAGGTCGACGGGTTCGCCGCGATCGTCTACACCGCCGCGAGCTATCGCGACGGGATGCCGCACCGCGCGCTGCTCGAGGCGCTCGCCGTGCGGGCCGACGCGGCCGGGCTCCGGGTGAGCGACGCCCTGTGCGTCGCCGCGGACGGATGGGGCTCCACGCTGGACCCGGAGTCCCCCGACGCCGGCTGGGATCTGGATGAGATCGAGCGGGGCGCGGAGGCGATGCCCGAGCTTCCCGCGCCGACCGGAGATCAGGCATCCGGCGCGACGCTCCCCGCACCCGATCTCGCCACCAAGGAGCGTGTCGCGCGCGCTCTGACGCAGTTGGACGCGGCGATCCGGGCCGTTCTCGGCACCCCGACGAAGGAGCGCATCGATCCGCAGGCGGTGGCCGCCATCGACGCGCTCGACGACGTCCCCTCCCTGTTCGAGGAGGTCGTCGAGACGGAGGCCGGCACCGCCGCCGAGTTCGACCTCGCGCTGCTGACGTGGTGCCTGTCGCGCCCGGCGCTGCGCGACGTGGCCCTCGTGCAGTGGTGCGGAACGCTCCTCGACGGTGACGACGCGCTCGATGCGCAGGCGCGGTGGGAGAACGGCGAGGCGTATCCGCCCGACATCGCCCGGCGCATGTGGGGAGAAGGCCCGATGCCCGATGTCGAACGTCTGAACCGCGCGCTGGATGCGGCGCGCGCGGCAGCCGCGGCGGCTCCGCGAGCGCGCCGCGCCGGGGCCCTCGCGACCTGCGCGTGGCTGTCGTGGGCGTTGGGGCGCTCCACGCACGCGGCGGCCTTCGCCGAGATGGCGTTCGCGATCGAACCGGACCACGGCCTGGCGGGCATCGTCCTGACGATGGTGAACGCCGGACACCTTCCGGAGTGGGCGTTCCACCGGCCGCGTCCGGGCGAGCCGGCGGGAGACCGGGGCCCGGACCCTACTTGACCAGCGGGAAGAGGATGGTCTCGCGGATGCCGAGGCCGGTGATGGCCATGAGGAGCCGATCGATCCCCATGCCCATACCGCCCGACGGCGGCATCCCGTGCTCGAGGGCCCG
>NZ_DEPK01000190.1:0-2459 GCF_002358725.1 Microbacterium sp. UBA3394 | reverse complement strand
TCGGTGAAGCGCTCGCGCTGGATCACCGGGTCGACGAGCTCGGAGTATCCCGTGGCCAGCTCGAAGCCGCGCACGTACAGGTCCCACTTCTCCACGACGCCCGGGATGCTGCGGTGTTCGCGTACGAGGGGGCTGGTGTCCAGCGGGAAGTCCATGACGAAGGTCGGCCGCTCGAGCCCGCCCTTCACGAAGTGCTCCCACAGCTCCTCGACGAGCTTGCCGGGGATCGCGTGGGAGGGCACCTCGACCTCGAAGCGCTCCGCGATCGCGATCAGCGGCTCCAGCGGGGTCTGCGGGTCGATCCTCGGCGCGGCACCGTCGGTCCACGCCTCGGCGAGGGCCGCGTTGAGCGAGTCGTACATCGAGATGCGGTCCCACTCCCCGCCGAGGTCGTAGACGGTGCCGTCGGCCCACGTCACCTCGGTGGTCCCCGCCACAGCGATCGCCGCATCCTGGATGAGGGTCTGCGTCAGATCGGCGATGCCCCGATAGTCGCTGTAGGCCTCGTAGGCCTCGAGCATCGCGAACTCCGGGCTGTGGGTGGAATCGGCGCCCTCGTTGCGGAAGTTGCGGTTGATCTCGTAGACGCGGTCGATGCCCCCGACGACGGCGCGCTTGAGGTAGAGCTCCGGCGCGATCCGCAGGTAGAGATCGGCGTCGAACGCGTTGGAGTGGGTCACGAAGGGACGGGCGGATGCGCCACCGTGCTGAACCTGCAGCATCGGCGTCTCGACCTCGACGAAGCCGCGCTCGGTGAACGTCTGGCGCAGGCTCTGATTGACCTTCGCGCGGGCGAGCACGGTCTCGCGCGCACGGTCGCGCACGATCAGGTCGAGGAAGCGGCTGCGCACACGGCTCTCCTCGCTGAGGTCGCTGTGCAGATTCGGCAGCGGCAGCACGGCCTTGGATGCGATGCGCCACTCGGAGACCATGATCGACAGTTCGCCGCGACGCGAGGAGATGACCTCTCCCGAGACGAAGACGTGGTCGCCGAGGTCGACCAGTTCCTTCCAGGCCGCCAGCGACTCCTCGCCGACGTTCGCCAGCGACACCATCGCCTGGATGCGGCTGCCGTCGCCGGACTGCAGCGAGGCGAAGCAGAGCTTGCCCGTGTTGCGGCTGAAGACCACGCGACCGGCGACCGCGGCCACGGTTCCCGTCTCGGCGCCCGCCTCGAGGTCGCCGTAGCGCTCCCGCAGCGCCGGGATCGTGTCGGTGACGGGCACGCTCACCGGATAGGCGCCGCCGGCGGCGTCGGCACGGTCGGCGATGAGGCGTTCGCGCTTGGCCAGCCGCACGGCCCGCTGCTCGAAGGTGTCGTCGGCGGACTGCTCGGCCGCGTCTTCGGGCGCAGCGGACGTGTCTGTCATGTCGGGGGGCTCCTCGCGAAAGTCGCCGCCCAGTCTAGCCGCGGCGGCAGGACGAGCCGGATGGGCTCAGCCGATGTAGATCTCGACGTTGTCGATGAAGCGGTGGCCGGCCACCGTGGCCGCGATCAGCGCGAGCGCCGGCCCCGCGTGCCCCTCGTCGACGGGCAGGAACGTGGCCGGGTCGACGACGTTGAGGTACTCCAGGGCGATGCGCGGTTCGCCCATGAGGGCGCCCTGCGCCGCCGCGATGCACGCGTCGACGCCGCGGTCGGCGTTGGCGGCCGCCGCCTCGAGCGCGAGTGGGAGCTTCGCCGCCGCCGCGAGGTCGGCGTCATCCAGCAGCGCCACGCGCGAGGACACGGGCAGCCCGCCGCCGTCGCGCACGATGTCGACCGTGACGACGTCGATGTCGAGGAAGAAGTCGCGGATCATCCGCTCGACGAGGAACACCCGCTGCCGGTCGCGGCGCCCGTAGACGGCCACATCCGGTCGCACGAGGGAGAACAGCTTCGCCTCGACGGTGAGCAGCCCGTCGAAGTAGTACGGACGAGAGCGCCCCTCGTAGCGCAGCCCCAGGTCGCCGGCGGAGACCTTCGTCGTCGAGGAGAGGTCGGCGAACAGCTCGACGGTCGTCGGAGCGAACGCGATGTCGACGTCGAGCTCGTCGAGCATCGCCCGGTCCGCCTCCGGGGTGCGCGGGTACGCCTGCGCATCGGCGGCCGTGCGGAACCGCAGCGGGTTCAGGAACATCGAGACGACGACGATGTCGGCCGCCTCTCGTGCGGCGCGGATGAGGTCGCGGTGGCCGTCGTGCAGTGCGCCGATCGTCGAGAGGAGGGCGACCGTCGACGCGGGGGCCTCTGCTCGCAGCTCGGCGAGCCGGGTGCGGAGCCCCGCGGTGGTGCTGATCATCCGATGATCGTATCGACCCTCGCGGGCCGGACCCGACCGCGTCAGACCGCGGTGTGGTCGACGAGGGCCTGGTCGACCGTCGTGTGCACGAGACCCGACAGATAGCGCCCCGGATCGGCGACCCCTGCCTCGGCCAGCAGGGCCGCCGCCTGCGCGACGATCGATCGCGAGAAGGTG
>NZ_DEPK01000110.1:2169-5906 GCF_002358725.1 Microbacterium sp. UBA3394 | reverse complement strand
ATCGAGAGCGATCTCGAGTCCGAACGCGCCCGCCGCCAGCTGCGGCTGAGCGGTCTGATCGCGGACCGGCTTCGCGCTCCGGGGGACGATTCCGCCGCCGCGGACATCGACGGGGCGGCGCGCGCGGCCGCCATCTTCAGCGCCGTATGGCGGTGGGCCGGGTCGGGCCCCGGAACGTCGTCTCTCCCTGACGAGGTGACGGCGGCGCTGGCGCTCGTGCTGCCGCGCTGACCCGCCGCGGACGCGTAGAATCGGGGGATCATGGCGACTTTCGGCACTCTCTCCGACCGGCTCACCGAGACCTTCCGCAACCTCCGCACCAAAGGGAAGCTCACTCCCGCGGACGTCGATGGCACCGTCCGCGAGATCCGTCGTGCGCTGCTCGACGCCGACGTGGCGCTGACGGTCGTCAAGGACTTCACCGCGAAAGTGCGCGAGCGCGCGCTGGGCGATGAGGTGAACCGGGCCCTGAACCCGGCGCAGCAGGTCGTTCAGATCGTCAACGAGGAGCTCGTGGCCATCCTCGGCGGTCAGCAGCGTCGCCTCGAGTTCGCAAAGAACCCTCCCACCGTCATCATGCTCGCGGGGCTCCAGGGCTCGGGAAAGACCACCTTCGCCGGCAAGCTCGCCAAGCGGCTCGAGAAGGACGGCCACACCCCGCTCCTGGTCGCGTGCGACCTGCAGCGCCCGAACGCCGTCAACCAGCTGCAGGTCGTCGCCGAGCGAGCCGGTGCCGCGATCTTCGCCCCGGAACCGGGCAATGGCGTCGGCGACCCGGTCGCGGTCGCGCGCGCCGGCGTCGAGACAGCGCGCCGTCAGCAGCACGATGTGGTCATCATCGACACCGCCGGGCGACTGGGTGTCGACGCCGAGCTGATGAAGCAGGCCGCCGACATCCGCACCGCGACCCGACCGGACGAGGTGCTCTTCGTCATCGACGCGATGATCGGCCAGGACGCGGTCAATACGGCCAAGGCCTTCCAGGAGGGCGTCGACTTCACCGGCGTGGTGCTGTCCAAGCTCGACGGCGATGCGCGCGGCGGTGCCGCGCTCTCGGTGGCCTCGGTGACCGGTCGCCCGATCATCTTCGCCTCGACGGGAGAGGGGCTCGATGACCTCGAGCCCTTCCACCCGGACCGCATGGCCAGCCGCATCCTGGACCTCGGCGACATCCTCACCCTGATCGAGCAGGCGCAGCAGACGTTCGACGAAGAGGAAGCGCGCAAGGTCGCCGACAAGATCGCGACCGAGCAGTTCACCCTCGAGGACTTCCTCGAGCAGATGCAGCAGTTCAAGAAGATGGGCTCGATGAAGAAGATGCTCGGGATGCTCCCGGGCATGGGCCAGATGAAGCAGCAGATCGACGACTTCGATGAGCGTGAGATCGATCGGACGCAGGCGATCATCCGGTCGATGACGCCGGGCGAGCGCCGCAATCCGAAGGTTCTCAACGGCTCCCGACGCCTGCGCATCGCGCGCGGGTCGGGGATGACGGTCACCGACGTCAACCAGCTCGTCCAGCGCTTCGACCAGGCTGCCAAGATGATGAAGACCGTCGCTCGGGGAGGTGTTCCGAACGTCCCGGGCATGGGGCCCATGGGGGGCAAGCCGGGTGCTTCAGCCAAGCGCGGCGGCGGCAAGAACTCCAAGAAGAAGAGCGGATCGCGCTCCGGGAATCCGGCCAAGCGTGCGGCCGAGAACGCGGGAGTCGCCGCGTCGGAGGCGACCGGTTCGGGATTCGGCCTGGGTGCGGGCAGGGACATGCCCAGTGAGGCGGATCTTGCCGAGCTGCAGAAGATGCTCGGCAAGGGCTGAGATCAGTCGCGCATCGCGGCGAGGTGCTCGCGGAGGGTCGGCCCCCCGCGGAACTCGCGGATGAGATGCTGCACGACCTCGCGCAGATCACCGCCGGCGGCATCGGCCACGACGAGCTGACGCGACGAGCTCGCGCCCTCGGCGAGGATCCGGTTCACGCCGGCGTACTCCTTGGCGCACTTGAGCTCGACCGCGATCTCCGCGTGCCGCTCCAGCGTCTCCATCAGGTGCTCGCGGACGGGCACCTGCGTGCCGTCGGGCGCGACGATCACCTGAGCGTCCAGTCCGTATCGGGCAGCCCGCCACTTGTTCTCGCGCACGAACCACGGCTGGATCATGGTGAGCTCGCGCCCTTCGTCGAGTTCGCGCGAGAAGTGCTCGACGAGAACCTGGGTGAGGGCGGCCACGGCGGCGAGTTCAGGAAGCGTCGACATGCCGTCGCACGCGCGCACTTCGATGGTGCCCCAGCGTGGTGCGGGCCGGATGTCCCACCTCACCTCCGTGGCATCGGCCATCACGCCGGTGCGGACCATGTCGTCGAGATAGGCCTCGAACTCCGCCCAATCCCGCAGCGGCCAGGGCAGACCCGCCGTGGGCAGCTGCTGGAACACCAGTGCACGGTTCGACGCGTAGCCCGTGCGATCCCCCGCCCAGAAGGGGCTCGAGGCGGAGAGGGCCTGAAGGTGGGGGAGATACACCGAGAGCGCGTTCATGATCGGCAGGACCTTGGCGACGTCATCGATGCCGACGTGCACGTGGATGCCCCAGATCATCATGTTGCGCCCCCACCACTGCGTGCGCTCGATGAGCTCGTGATAGCGGGTCTTGTCGGTGATCTCCTGGTCGTACCACTGCGCGAACGGGTGGCTCCCCGCGCACATCAGCTCGACCCCGAGCGGATCGGTGATGCTGCGCACCGTCTCGATCGCGTCGGCGATGTCGTCCACGGCGGCAGCGACCGTCTGGCCGACGCCGCTGGTGAGCTCGAGCGTGTTCGTCAGGAGCTCCTGGGTGACGGTGAACCGTTCGAGCGCCGTGTCCTCGGGGAGGGCGGCGAACACCTCCGGGGCACGCGGCACCAGGTCGCCGGTCCGCCGATCGGCGAGCATCAGCTCCCACTCGATGCCGACCGAGGAGCGCGCGGATGTCGCGAAGGGCACCGTCATGCCGTCATCCTGCCACGCCGCTGCGGGCCCGGATCAGAACGGCGGGGGAATCAGTGCGGCGCGCCGAGCTCGATCAGGAGAACGCCCCCGGCGATCGCGATGATCCCGAGGCCCATCACCCACGTGAAGGGCTCCTTGAAGAGCACGCGCGCCAGGATCGCGGTCAGCGCGACCCCGCACGCGGACCAGATCCCGTATGCCACACCGACCGGCATGCCGTTCGCCAGACAGAGGAACAGCAGAGTGAAGGCCAGGACATAGGAGACGACCACGGGCGCGATCCAGAGGCGCTTCTTGAAGCCCTCCGATGCGCGCAGCGACATCGTGCCCGTCACTTCGAAGACGATCGCTCCCGCGAGGAGCAGCCAGGTCATCGACGTCCCTCCCTCGTGTCGGCTGCTTCGGCCGTGGCCGTCGCGATCGGACCGGTCGCCGGCGCCTGCCGCGAGTGGGTGCTCGCACCCATCTCCACCAGCAGCACCCCGCCGATGACGATCGCGATCCCGAGGCTCATGAGCCAGGTCAGCGGGTCGCCGTAGAGCAGTGCGGCCAGCACGGCGGTCAGCGCAACACCCGATGCGGCCCACACGCCGTAGGTGAGGCCGATCGGGGCTCCCGCGCGCAGCAGCAGCGCCAGACACAGGAAGGCGCCGCCGTAGCCGAGAACGACGAGGACGATCCAGCCGGCGTGGTCCACCAGCTGTCGCAGCGAGAGAGTCGCCGACACCTCCAGCACGATGGCGCCGACGAGGTACA
>NZ_DEPK01000110.1:0-1772 GCF_002358725.1 Microbacterium sp. UBA3394 | reverse complement strand
AGCGGCCGTCGGCGCGGTTCGCGACGCCGCGCAGGATCTGGCAGAATAGAGGGTCGGACCCGGCACTCGACCCTCTATCCAGCGCCGTGGACCGTTCCAGAGCTTCCGCCGGGTGTGCACCCCACGCTCCAGGCGATCGGTTCGTTCGCTTTCACTCATTCAGGAGAATTGTGGCTGTCAAGATCCGCCTCAAGCGCCTCGGAAAGATCCGTGCGCCCTATTACCGCATCGTCGTGGCCGACTCGCGCACCAAGCGCGACGGTCGTGTCATCGAAGAGATCGGCAAGTACCACCCGACCGAGGAGCCCTCGTTCATCGAGGTCGACTCCGACCGCGCCCAGTACTGGCTCGGCGTCGGCGCTCAGCCGACCGACCAGGTGCGTGCCATCCTCAAGCTCACGGGCGACTGGGGTCGTCACCAGGGTGACAAGGACGCCGTTTCGACGGTGAAGACCGCCGAGACGAAGGCAGCGTTCGAGGTCGACGCCGACAAGAAGTCGGTCATCAAGCCCAAGGCCGAGAAGAAGGCCGAGGAGCCCGCCGCCGACGCTGCCGAGGACGCCGCGGCGTCCGACGAGTCCGCCGAAGCGTAATTCCGTGCTCGCCGCCGCGCTCGAACACGTCGTCAAGGGGATCGTCGATCACCCCGACGACGTCCGCATCGTCTCATCCTCGTCGTCACGAGGGGATGTCCTCGAGGTGCACGTGCACTCCGATGACCGCGGACGCGTGATCGGGCGCGGCGGACGCACCGCCAAGGCGCTGCGCACGCTCATCACCGCGCTCGCCGATGGCCGCCGCGTGCGGGTCGATGTCGCGGATGACTGACGTGGCACCCTCTGGTGACGCCCGCCCGCCGGTCGGCTCCAAGACGCAGTTGCGCGTCGGTCGCCTCGTCAAGGCGCACGGCCTGAAAGGCGCGCTCAAGCTCGAGCTGTACACCGACGACCCAGACGGACGCTTCGTGCCGGGGGCGACGTTCACCCTCCAGGTTCCCGAGTCCTCGCCCTGGCACGGGAAGCCGCTGACCGTGCGCGAGTTCCGCTGGATGAACTCCCATCCCGTCGCCTTCTTCGAGGGCGTCGACGACCGCACTGCCGCCGAGGAGCTCGTCCGCGCGATTCTGTGGATCGACGAGGCCGCCGCCTCCGACGAAGAGGACGCGTGGTACGACCACCAGCTGGTCGGACTCGACGTCGTGCGAGACGGTGCCGTCGTCGGTCGCGTGGCGCGCGTCGACCACCTGCCGTCGCAGGACCTTCTCGCGGTCCTTCTCGCCGACGAGACGGAAGTGCTCGTTCCGTTCGTCAAGGCCATCGTGCCCGAGGTCGATCTCGCGGCAGGCCGGGTGCGGATCACCCCGCCGGCGGGTCTGTTCGAGGAGCTGCCCCCCGAGGACGACGAGGCACCCGTCGGCGAGGTTCCCGAGGCCAGCACCGAGCAGGAGTGATCGCGGCATGCGCATCGACATCGTCACGAT
Source organism: Microbacterium sp. UBA3394 (assembly GCF_002358725.1). NCBI lineage: Bacteria > Bacillati > Actinomycetota > Actinomycetes > Micrococcales > Microbacteriaceae > Microbacterium > Microbacterium sp. UBA3394. The sequence goes on along the minus strand of NZ_DEPK01000110.1, from coordinate 292 downwards.
CTTCCCGGCGTTCTTCGATGTGCTCGATGTCTCGCTGATCGGCAAGGCCCGCACGCGAGGACTTCTCGACGTGCGCGTGCACGACCTCCGCTCCTGGACTCGCGATCGTCATCACACCGTCGACGACACCCCTTACGGCGGGGGTGCCGGCATGGTGATGAAGCCGGAGCCGTGGGGTGAGGCGCTCGACGAGATCCTCGAGGAGCGGACCACCCTCATCGTTCCGTCGCCCGCGGGGGAACGCTTCTCGCAGTCTCTCGCTCGCGACCTGTCCGCCGAGGGCCACCTCGCC
>NZ_DEPK01000126.1:0-10125 GCF_002358725.1 Microbacterium sp. UBA3394 | reverse complement strand
GAACGAAACCCAGGGCGATTCAGTTCGACTTCGCGCCACTCGACGGCATTCTCCGCACCCCGGATGGCGTGGTGCGTCCCATGGACCGCTTCGGGCATTTCGACCCCGACTTCATCTACCGCTACATCAAGGCACCCGACCAGACGGTCGAGCAGCTCATCGCGGCGAGCCACACCGTCCACGCGGGCCTGGACCGCATCGCCGATTAGACCGGGTCTGTCCGTGAGGTTGCAGCGCCTTCACCGCAGCCGAAGGCGCCGCAGGGCACTGCGAACCACTGACTCGAGCACTGACCACGCAACGCATGTTCGACTGCCTGGACAGTAAGCTCACGAGCTGATCGAGCTCGTCAGTGTCCGCTCGCCTCGTTTCCGCCGACCCGTCGCGGAGCAGAGGCACAAGGATGACGAAATATGTGCAGCGCAGGAAAGTGTCATCACAAAGTCGGATCGCCAGCGCGCGAGGCGCCCCAGCCACGTGACACTCGGTGTCATCTCACCGCGTTCCCGACAAAAGCTTCTCGCCCCGCACACGGCGCCACGGAAACCGCGCCTTCAGCTGTCGAGCGTCGATTCAACCTCTCCCTCGACCGCCGGCACCTCGTGATCCGCTACGAGGACTCGAACGATCTCGAGCAGCTCCGGCCAGCGCGAACGCGGAAGAGGTGAGAACAGCTCCTCCGCTGCGGATTCATACGCCCGCATCCACAGCTCTGCGCGCTGCCGCCCCTCGGCGGTCGCGACGACGCGTGTCACACGTCGGTCGGCGGGATCCGTCGTTCGCGTGACCAGCCCCTCTCGGGTGAGGGCGTCCAGAAGAGCCGAGGCCGTGCCCTGCGAGATGCCCACCGCTTGACTGACGCCGGTGACCCGGATCGGGCCGAGCCGCACGACCTCGACGAGAACACGCGCACGAGCGAATGACACCCCCGCCTCGCCGAGTCGGTCATCGAAGCGACGGGCGAGGATCTTCGCCGCGCGGCCGAAGCCGTCCGCGAGGTCGACCGCGCTCGGCTGCTCGACACTGTCCTCATCATCGACTGCACCCATCGTCGCCTCCTCCGTTGTTGACACCAATTTACATCTGTGTCAATCTATCGACATCAATACATTGGTATCGATGCATCTATGTGAGGAGATCCCGCCCATGCGCGTGTTCGTCACCGGAGGAAGCGGTTTCGTCGGTCAGCACCTGATCCGTCGGCTCCGCGAAGAAGGCCACACCCCCATCGCACTCGCTCGCTCCGAGCGCAGCGCAGACATCGTCCGGGGCGCAGGAGCGGATGCCGTGAACGGCGACCTCGACGATCTCACCGCCACGGGCGACGTGACTCGGGATCCGGCCTGGCTCGGGGAATTGAGCACCGTCGACGCCGTTGTGCACGCTGCCGCCCGGATGGAGTTCTGGGGACCCGACGAGGGTTTCCGCACCGACAATCACGAGCCGACCATCGCCCTGCACGCGGCCGCCGCGAAGGCAGGAGTCTCACGGTTCGTGCTGATCAGCGCGGCCGGGATATCCACGGGGACCCAGCGTGCGCGCGTCGTCGACGAGGGCACGGACGACGGCGTCTCGATGATCGCCTACGGCCGCGTGAAACTGGCGACCGAGCACGCGTTGCGAGACGCGCCGACCCCCGGCATGGCCCTCGTGATCCTGCGTCCGCCGTTCATCTGGGGCCCGGGACTCACGACCATGTCCGACGCCGTCGCCGCTGCCCGAAAGGGTCGGTGGGTGTGGATCGACCACGGCCGGCACACGATGGACTTCGTGCACGTCCTCAATCTCGCCGACGCGATCGTCGACTCGCTCACGCGCGGTCGCGATGGCGCCCTCTACTACGTCACCGACGGCGCACCGACGTCGGTGCGCGAGTTCTTCGGCGCCCTGTTCGCCACGCAGGGTGTCGATCTCTCGCGAGCCCGCAGCATCCCGCTGTGGGTCGCCTCTCCGGTCGCAGCGGCGCTCGATGGTGGAGCGCGTCTGCTGCGCCGACCCACGGCGCCCCCGCTCACGAACTGGCTGGTCGCCAACATGGGTCGCGACCGGGCCTACGACATCAGCGCGGCTCGCTCCGACCTCGGCTACCACCCGCGCCTCACCGTCGCAGAGGGCATGCGCGGCATGACCGCGTGAGGCATCGCGCCTTCCTGGTCCCGCCACTCCCAGGACCCGGGGGGATCTTCCAGGTCGGTCGCATCAGGATGAGGATGAATCCCACGACGACGGGAGATTGACGTGCAACTGCGGCAGGACACGATCCTCATCACCGGTGGAACCTCGGGCATCGGGCTCGAGATGGCGACCCAGCTGGCGGCTCGCGGGAACACCGTGATCGTCACGGGGCGTGATGAGCGGCGACTCGCCGACTTCCGGCGCACGCACCCGTCGCTCCACGCGTTCACCGTCGAGGTGACGGACCTCGCATCCATCGAGGAGCTGCACCGTCAGGTGACCGCGGCGTTCCCGCGCCTCAATGTCGTCATCAACAATGCCGGCCTGATGCAGGCCATCCGTTTTCCCGAAGCCGCGGCCGATCACGTCGCCGACGAGGTGGGGGTCAACCTCGCCGGTCCGGTCATGGTCACCCAGGTCTTCTTGCCGCATCTCCTCGCGCAGCCCGAGGCCGCGATTCTGAACGTCACGTCGGGCATCGCCTACATCCCCTTCGACAAGGCACCGCTCTACAGCGCCTCGAAGCTCGGTCTGCACTCCTACACGCAGTCTCTTCGCGCGCAGCTCACCGGCACGTCGGTCAAGGTCTTCGAGCTTGCTCCGCCGAGGACCACGAAGCCGATGTTCAGCGGATCCGACGCGGACAACCAGCAGGTGGACCGCATCCCGATGATGCCGATCGCCGCCGTGGTGACGCACATGATCCGGGGCGTGCAGAGGAACCGCTACGAGATCCGCCCGGGGATGAGCAAGCTGCTCCGGCTGATCGGCAAGGTTCGTCTCTGACCGCGCCTCTCGTCGCCGCGCGAGTCAGCCTCCTCAGCGGAACCGGCGCCGGTACAGCGCGATCGCGCCGATGAAGGCCACGGCGGCGATGCCCGCGCACCAGGCCAGGGCGATCCAGAGGTCGGACGTGACCGGCTGCTGAGCCAGCAGCGCCCGGATGCTGTCAACGATCGGCGTCACCGGCTGATTCTCGGCGAACCAGGCCACGGGCGCCGGCATCGTCTCGGTGGGCACGAACGCGGAACTGAGGAACGGCAGGAAGATGAGCGGGTAGGAGAAGGCAGCCGCGCCGTCGGTCGAGTGTGCGGCAAGACCAGAGAGCACGGCGATCCACGTCAGGGCGAACGTGAACAGCAGAAGGATGCCGGCGACAGCCAGCCACGCGCCGATCCCGGCGCCGCTGCGGAATCCGAGCAGCAGCGCCGCCGCCACGACGATCGCCATCGACACCGAGTTCGCCACGAGCGAGGTCAGCACGTGCGCCCAGAGCACGCTCGAGCGGGCGATGGGCATCGACCGGAAGCGCTCGACGATTCCGCCCTGCACATCCAGGAACAGTCGGTACGACGTGTAGGCGACCCCCGAGGCGACCGTGATCAGCAGGATCCCCGGGAGCAGGTAGTCGATGTAGCTGCCCGTCGCGTCGCCGATCTCGATCGCGCCGCCGAAGACGAAGACGAACAGCAGCAGAATGGCGATCGGCATCACGGCAGTGGTGATGATGGTGTCGGGGCTGCGCAGGATGTGTCGCAGCGATCTGCCCGTGAGCGCGCCGGTGTCCGAGAGCACGTGAGTGGTCATGATCAGTTCTCCTCCGGCTCGGCGCCGCCGACGACGGCGAGGAAGATCTCCTCGAGCGTCGGCCGCTTCTCGACGTACTCGACGCGCGTCGGCGGCAACAGCCTGCCGAGCTCTTCGAGGGTGCCTTCGACGATGATCCGTCCGCCGTGCAGGATCGCGATGCGATCCGCGAGACGCTCGGCTTCCTCGAGGTACTGCGTGGTCAGCACGACGGTCGTCCCGCCTGCGGCGAGCTGTTCCACCGCGCGCCACACTTCGGCGCGCGCTTCGGGATCCAGCCCGGTGGTCGGCTCGTCGAGGAAGACGACGGATGGGGAACCGACCAGGCTCATCGCGATGTCGAGCCGCCGGCGCATGCCTCCGGAGTAGGTTCCCGCGCGCCGACTTCCCGCATCCGTGAGGGAGAATCGCGCGAGCAGGTCGTCGGCGATCCGCGAGGGATAGGGAAGGTGGCGGAGGCGGGCCACCAGCGCGAGGTTCTCGCGCCCGGTGAGAACGTCATCGACGGCGGTGTACTGGCCGGTGAGGCTGATCGCCTGACGCACCTGCTCCGCGTCGGTGACGACGTCGTAGCCGGCGACCGCGGCCGAGCCCCCGTCGGCCTCGGTCAGCGTCGCGAGGATGCGGATGGCGGTGGTCTTGCCGGCCCCGTTCGACCCCAGCAGGGCGTATACGCTGCCGGCCGGGATCTGCAGGTCGACGCCGCGCAGCACATCCACGGAGCCGAACGACTTCGTCAGATCCTCCACGAGGATCGCCGGGGCGGTGGCGGTGCTCATGACGACGAGCCCTCGGTCGCTGCAGCGATCGCCGAGCGCAACCGTGCGCGCTCCGCGTCGATCCACCCCTTGCCGCCGTACGCGAGGGCAAGCGTCTCGGCGAACTCCACCGTCTCGTCGCCGACGATCTGGTGCACGGTGGCCCCCGAGGCGACCGACCCCTCCCAGAGGTCTGCGAGATCGACGGCCATCTGCGCGACATGCTCCCCGTCGATCAGCCCGCCGTAGCGCAGCAGATACCGGTGCACGGCGCGAGCAGCCTCGCGGTGGGGTTCGGGCAGCGCATCCAGTCGTGCGACCGCCTCGCGATACTGCTTCTTCTCCTCGAGGGACCCGGTGAGCACCTCGATCCATTTCGACGCCATGATCATTCCTTTCCGGTCCGGAGCGATTCGATGCGTTCTGCGAGGTCGCCCCATGTCTCCCAGAACTCGTCCAGCCGCGAACGTCCGGCTGCGTTGAGCGAGTAGACCTTGCGCGGTGGCCCCTTCTCCGAGGGGACCTTCTCGATGTCGACGAACCCGCGCTGCTCGATGCGTACGAGGAGCGCGTACACGGTCCCCTCGGCGATATCGGCGAAACCGCGCTCGCGCAGAGTCGCCGTGATCTCGTATCCGTACGCCGGACGGTCCGCCAAGGTCGCGAGCACCACGCCCTCCAGCACGCCCTTGAGCATCTCGGTGTCGTGTCGTCCCATCGCCGCCCCTACTCAGTAACGTTGAATACCGGTACAAAGTATCACTGAGTAGCGCCGCTCGCAAGGACTCTTCCGCACCGCCGCGCGACGTCCTAGGCTCCGGAATGGAGCGGACGGGCGCTCGATCGCGCGATACGACGTGCGACCAGGTTCGGGCACGACGGAGCGAGAGCAAGGGATCGAGCATGAACGCGGTCGTCGGTGACATCCTCCCGCTCGCCCTGGGAGTCGCGATCAGTCCCATCCCGATCGTCGCCGCGATCCTGATACTCCTCTCACCGCGGGCGCGGGTCACCAGCACCGGTTTCCTCCTCGGATGGGTCCTCGGCATCGTCGTCGCCGCAACGGTCTTCACGCTGCTCGCCGGCATCATCCCCGAAGACGATGCGGGGGCCTCCCGCCCCGTGAGCGGAACGATCAAGCTGCTGCTGGGCACCCTCCTGCTGCTGCTCGCGATACGAAGCTGGCGGCAGCGCCCGAAGGCGGGCGAGGAAGCGGCTCTCCCGCCCTGGATGACGGCGATCGATTCGTTCACCTTCGCCAAGGCCGTCGGGCTGGCGTTCCTGCTAGCGGGGGTCAATCCGAAGAACCTGCTGCTGGGCGCCGCGGCGGGGGTCGCGATCGGCGGCGCCGGCCTGGAGGTCGCTGCAGCGGCGGCCGCGATCGCGGTCTATGCGGTGATCGCCGCGATCACGGTGATCGTCCCGGTCGTCGGATACCTCGTCGCCGCCGACCGACTTACCCCTGCCCTGACCGCCCTGCGGTCCTGGCTTCAGCGCGAGAACGCCGTCATCATGGCGATCCTCCTCCTTGTGCTGGGAGTCACGCTGATCGGCAAGGGCGTCGGCAGCTTCTGACCCGCCGCCCGCCGTGCCGGGCGATGACGTGCCCGGCACCAAGGGATCATCGCCGCCATCTAGGATGGGATCGTCCGGCGCCCGTGATTCCTGGAGCTCAGCCGCATGACCTCTCCTTCCGACACCTCCGCGTCGTCGCGCCCCGTCGCCGACACCGTCGAGAACGCCCAGTCGACGCCTGAGAAGGAGCAGCCCTACGGCGCGCTCGGACTCAAGCCCGACGAGTACGACCGCATCCGGGAGATCCTCGGCCGCCGCCCGACGTCGGGCGAGCTGGCGATGTACTCGGTGATGTGGAGCGAGCACTGCTCCTACAAGTCGAGCAAGATCTACCTGCGTCAGTTCGGCCAGAAGGTCAGCGACCAGATGCGCGAGAAGCTCATGGTCGGCATGGGCCAGAACGCCGGCGTCGTCGACATCGGCGAGGGGTGGGCCGTGACCTTCAAGGTCGAGTCGCACAATCACCCCAGCTACATCGAGCCGTTCCAGGGCGCTGCGACCGGCGTCGGCGGCATCGTGCGCGACATCATCTCGATGGGCGCACGCCCCGTGGCCGTCATGGACCAGCTGCGGTTCGGCGCGATCGACAACCCCGACACCGCCCGCGTCGTGCACGGCGTCACGTCGGGCATCTCCTTCTACGGCAACTGCCTCGGCCTTCCGAACATCGGCGGCGAGACGGTGTTCGACCCGGTGTACCAGGGCAACCCGCTCGTGAACGCGCTCGCGGTGGGCGTCATGCGCCACGAAGACGTCAAGCTCGCCAACGCCACCGGCGCCGGCAACAAGGTCGTGCTCTTCGGCGCCCGCACCGGCGGCGATGGCATCGGCGGCGCATCCATCCTCGCCTCCGACACCTTCGCCGATGGCGGCCCGACCAAGCGCCCCGCCGTGCAGGTGGGTGACCCGTTCGCCGAGAAGGTGCTCATCGAGTGCTGCCAGGAGCTCTATCAGGGCGAGCTCGTCGAGGCGATCCAGGACCTCGGCGCCGCCGGCATCTCGTGTGCCACGAGCGAGCTCGCCGCTAACGGCGGTTCGGGGATGCGCGTCGACCTCGAGAACGTGCTGTTGCGCGACCCGTCGCTCACGCCGGAGGAGATCCTCATGAGCGAGTCGCAGGAGCGCATGATGGCCATCGTCGCCCCGGAGAAGCTCGACGCGTTCCTCGCCGTCGTGGGCAAGTGGGATGTGGAGACCAGCGTGCTGGGCGAGGTCACCGGAGACGGCCGCCTGCAGATCTTCTGGCACGGCGAGCAGATCGTCGACGTCGACCCCTCGACCGTGGCCGTCGACGGCCCGGTCTACGAGCGTCCGGTCGCCTACCCGACATGGATCGACAGCCTGCGCGAGGAGTCGGCCGCGGCCCTCCCCCGCAGCATCGACCCGGAGGTGCTCCGCGAGCAGTTCCTGACGCTCGTCGCCAGCCCGAACCTCGCCGACACGTCGTGGATCACCAACCAATACGACTACTACGTGCTGGGGAACACCGCCCTGAGCTTCCCCGACGACGCCGGCATGATCCGCGTCGACGAGGAATCGGGCCTCGGCTTCGCGATCGCCACCGACTGCAACGGCCGCTACTGCCAGCTCGACCCCTACGAGGGCGCCAAGCTCGCGCTCGCGGAGGCATACCGCAACGTCGCCGTCACCGGCGCGGTGCCCGCCGCCGTCACCGACTGCCTGAACTTCGGCTCACCCGAGAACCCCGAGGTCATGTGGCAGTTCTCGCAGGCGGTCGCGGGCCTCGCCGACGGATGCCTCGAGCTCGGCATCCCCGTCACAGGCGGCAACGTCTCGTTCTACAACCAGACCGGCGACCAGCCGATCTTCCCGACCCCGGTCGTCGGCGTGATGGGCATCATCGACGACGTCGCCCGCCGGATCCCCTCGGGCTGGCAGGATGCGGGCGAGAACATCTATCTGCTCGGCGTCACCGCGACCGAGCTGAGCGGCTCGCAGTGGGCGGGAACGATCCACGGCCACCTCGGCGGCCTGCCGCCGGCGGTCGATCTGGCCGGCGAGAAGAAGCTCGCGGAGCTCATCCACGCGGCGTCGCAGCAGGGTCTCGTCTCGAGCGCCCACGACCTGTCTTCGGGCGGGCTCGCGCAGGCCCTGGCCGAGGCGACGATGCGGTTCGGTGTCGGCGCCCGCGTGTGGCTGCGTGAGATCAGCGAGCGCGACGGGGTGGATGCGGCGACCGCGCTGTTCGGCGAGTCGACCGGACGTGTGATCGTGTCGGTGCCGCGCGAGGAGGACGTGAAGTTCCGGGGGCTCTGCGAGGGCCGCGGCTACCCGGTGCTGCGCATCGGCGTGACCGACGTGCCGGCAGACGGCGAGGCCGCCCTCGAGGTGCAGGATGTCTTCACCGTCGCCGTGTCCGAGCTCCGCGAGCGCTCCGCCGCGACACTGCCCGCCGCGTTCGGCGCGACGATCGCCGAACCGACCGCGTAGGAGGAACCATGTCCGACGACGACGAATACGCCGGCTACGGCGAGGCCCGCCAGCGGCGCATGAAGATCGTCGCGTGGGTGACCATCGTGTCGCTGATCCTCGTGGCCGGCGGCTCCACCATCTTCACCCTGCTGTTCGCCTGAATCCGCGGCCGTCCAGCATCCGAGCGCCGCGCTCGCCCGCTGATTAGCATGGCAGTGTGGACCTCTGGTTCGAGCTGCTCGGCGCCTGGTGGTGGGTCGCACCCACCGCGATCGGTGCGGGCGCGGCCGGGTACGGCGTCGCCACGAGCGGTCGCCGGCGGGCGCGACGGCTCGAGCTCGACGCCGCGCGCCACGAGATGTCACGTGCGTATACGGCGCTGATGTCGGCTCGAGCCGACATGCGCACCGCCCGTGCCGCGCTGCAGACCGCCCGCGCCAACCCGGGCGCGCCGGGCGCGATCAGTGTGCCGGTCGCGCGTGACGAGCTCCAGCGCGCGAAGCACGCGCACCGCGTCGCGTGGATGACCCTGCGGGCCAAGCGCACCGGCGTCAAGGCCGCTCGTGCACAGCTGCGCGCGGTCTCCGCGTCGCCGGGCAAGAGTGACGACACCCGCCTCCCGCTCGCGCGGCTCATGGCCCGCCACGACATGCTGACCTCGCGCTGGATGCAGTACGAGACCGACGCCGCGCGCGCCATCGCCATCCCGCAGATGTCGGATGCCCGACACCCCGTCACGGCGGAGTTCGTCGCCGCGGAGCACCATGCCCGGGCGCTGTGCCCCGCCGACCCTCGTGCCAAGGTCGCCCCGGAGGACTTCGTCGCCTACCGGGAGGCCGTCGCCGCCGCCGAAGCCGCGTTCCGCGTGGCCGAGCAGGATGCGTGGCGCACCGCGCGCCGCGAAGGCCCGCCGCCGGTCGAGCCACCCCGCACCTAGCCGCACCGACCCCCGCGGATACGATGGCAGGGTGGAGCCGTTCTTCACCTTCCTCGGGAGCTACTGGTGGCTGGCGTTCCCGCTGTTCGGTGTGCTGGCCTCGGCCGGCAGCGCCTGGGAACGCGGCGCCCGTCGCCGCCACAAGCGACGGCTCGAGATCATCAAGGCGAAGGGCGAGGTGAAGGCCGCCACGCGCGCTGTGCCGATCGCGTCTGCGCCCGGCGCATCCGATGAGCCCGCAGCGGAGGAGTCGACCGCCAAGCAGCTCGAGAAGCTCTTCGCCGCCCACGACGACGTCACCCACCGGTGGCTCGAATACGAGCTGGATGTCGCGAAGCTCATCGCCTTCCCCGCGATGAGCGACGGGCGCCAGCCGCTGACGGCGGCCTTCCTCCGTGCCAAGCGCGTTGCCGACAACGCTCGGCCGGCAGCGGCATCCGCGAAGGTCAGCCGCGAGGAGCTCACCGAATACCGGGATGCGGTGACGGACTACGAGGTCGCGTTCGACCTCGCCGAACGCGACGCACGGCGACTCAAGGACTCGACGTTCTCGACGGCCGAGCGCAAGCGTCTCGACACGGCCCAGCAGCTGCTCGCGGTCGCGGTCGACCAGGCGGCGACACCGGCGGAGCGCCAGGTGGCGTACAAGCGGGTGCGGGA
>NZ_DEPK01000194.1:24996-32489 GCF_002358725.1 Microbacterium sp. UBA3394 | reverse complement strand
CCGATGACGAGGAGGATGACGAGCTTCACGCCGATCTTGATGTAGTTCAGCTCGTACGACACTCCCCACGGAGCGGCGAGGGCGAGGCCCGCGACGGCGGCGACGGCGAGGCCCCAGTTCATCAGCCGTGTCACGTTCCGACGGCCACCGATGGCCTCGACCGCCCATGCGCCGAAGAGCAGGGCGAACCCGACGAGATGGACGAGCACGACGAGGTGGCGAAGGAACTCCATGCGACACAACCTACGGCGCCGGATGCGAGGCCGCCAGCAAGGACGACCTCACCGTCGCCCCGTCAGCCGCGCAGCGCGCGGGTGACCAGAGCGGTGCGCACCGCGGCGTCCGCCGCTTCCGCACCCTTGTCCTCTTTCGAGCCCTCCAGGCCCGCCCGGTCGAGTCCCTGCTGTTCGTCGTCGAGGGTGAGCACGCCGAACCCGACGGGTCTGCCGGCGTCGAGCGACACGCGGGTGAGTCCGTCGGTGGCGGCGGCGGCGACGAAGTCGAAGTGCGGCGTGCCGCCGCGGATGATCACGCCCAGTGCCACGACCGCGTCGGCCCCGCCCGCGAAGGCGGCCTGCGCCGCCAGGGCGAGCTCGAACGAGCCGGGCACGCGCACGAGGCGGTGGTCGGCGCCGCTGGCATCCAGCACGCGTCGAGCGCCGGCGACGAGCCCGTCGGTGATGGTGTCGTGCCACGTGCCGGCGATCACGACGACGGAGAGCCCCGTCGCGTCGACGGGGGCGGGGGTCTGGGGTGCTCCGGTGCCGCTCATGCGCCGGCTCCTTCCTTCATCTGCGCGACCGCGTCGGCGAGGTCCTCCTCGGCGATGATGTGTCCCATGCGGTCGCGCTTGGTGGCGAGGTACTGGTGGTTGTTGGGTCCGACGCCGACCAGCAGCGGAACCTGCTCGACGATGTCGAGTCCGAGTTCGCGCAGCTGGCTGACCTTGTCCGTGTTGTTGGTGAGCAGGCGCACGCGCTCGACGCCGAGGTCGGCGAGGATGCCCGCGGCCGCGGCGTAGTCGCGCGCATCGGCCGGCAGCCCGAGCTCGAGGTTGGCGTCGACGGTGTCGTAGCCGCGCTCCTGCAGGCCGTAGGCGCGGAGCTTGTTGATGAGGCCGATGCCGCGTCCTTCGTGACCGCGCATGTAGACCACGACGCCGCCGTCCTGCTCGATCGCGTCGAGGGCGGCATCCAGCTGCGATCCGCACTCGCACTTCAGCGATCCGAACGCCTCACCGGTGAGGCACTCCGAGTGCACCCGCACGAGCGGGGCGTCGGAGGAGAGGTCGCCGGAGACGACGGCGATGTGGTCGGTGCCGGTCACGCGGTCCTTGTAGGCGAGGAAGCGGAACTCGCCGTGGGAGGTGGGAACGCGCGACTCCGCGCGCAGGCTCACGCGGCGGCGATGCGCGTGGCCGGACCGGGTGCCGTCGGGGTCGACCTCCCCGAGGTGCGCGATGAGCTGCTCGATCGTGATCACCGGCACGCCGTCGCGTCGACCGAGCTCGATCAGACCGGGAAGGCGCATCATCGACCCGTCCTCCGCGACGATCTCGGCGATCGCTCCCACCGGTTCCAGCCCCGCGAGCCGCATGAGCTCGACGGCGGCCTCGGTGTGTCCGCCGCGCTCCCGCACGCCGCCGTCGACGGCGCGCAGCGGCAGGATGTGTCCGGGGCGGATCACGCTCGACGGCGTCGACGCGGGGTTCGCCAGCACGTTGAGGGTGTGCGCGCGATCGGCGGCGCTGATGCCCGTGGTGATGCCGTCGGCCGCGTCGACGCTCACGGTGTACGCGGTGCCGCGGGCGTCCTGGTTGGTCTCCACCATCGGCGGCAGGTCGAGGGCGTCGGCGCGATCGGCGGGCATCGGCGCGCAGATGAAGCCGCTGGACCATCGGACGGTCCACGCGATCCATTCCGGCGTCGCCAGCTGCGCGGACAGGATGACGTCGCCTTCGTTCTCGCGGTTCTCGTCGTCGGCGACGATGACCGGGCGTCCCGCGCGCAGGGCGTCGAGGGCGTCGGAGATGGGGGAAAGGCTCATCGGGAGCCTCCTTCCGGACCTGCGCCGGCGGTCGGCGCGAAGGCGAGGAGTCGCTGCACGTGGCGCGCGAGGATGTCGGTCTCGAGGTTCACGCGGTCACCGGCCGCGCGCTCGCCGAGGGTGGTGGCCGTGAGGGTCTCGGGGATGAGGGAGACCTCGAACCACGGCGCGTCGGCGTCGGCGGCACTCGCGGAGCTGACGGTGAGGGAGACCCCGTCGACGGCGATGGAGCCCTTGTCGACGACGAGGGGCGCGAGGTGAGCGGGCAGGCCGATCCGCAGCACGAGCCACTGCGCACCGGGCCGCACCTCGAGCACCTCGCCGGTGCCGTCGATGTGTCCCTGCACGATGTGGCCGCCGAGGCGCCCGCCGGTCGCGGTGGCCCGCTCGATGTTCACTCGGCGACCCGGCGCCGCCCCGGCGAGGGTCGACATGTCGAGCGTCTGCTTCATGACGTCGGCGGTGAACCCGTCGGCGGCCTGCTCGACGACGGTGAGGCAGACGCCGGAGACGGCGATGGAGTCGCCGTGGGAGGCGTCGGAGACCGCGATCGGCGCGCGCACCGTCAGGCGGACGCCGTCGCCGGAAAGCGCCACGTCGGTGATCTCGCCGAGTTCCTCGATGATTCCGGTGAACATTCACGCGCCTTTCGTCGGATCCGCCGTGGCGGAGGAGGGGTGGGCGATGATCCGCACGTCGTCGCCGAGTCGGTCGATCGAGACGGTGTCGAGCCGCAGGGCCGACCCGATGGTCGGCACGCCGATCTCGCCCAGGGCGAGCCGTGCACCGCCGAGCAGCACCGGGGCGACGTAGACGATCACGTCGTCGACGAGGCCGGCGCGCAGGAACGCCGAGGCGAGGGCGGGCCCGCCCTCGACGAACACGCGATGGAAGCCGAGGCCGCGCAGCTCCGCCAGCACTGCGGGCAGGTCGTCGCCCGTGCGCTGGAGGAACGGACGGGGATGCCGGCGCACGGCCGCGTCGTGGGGAACGTCGCGGCGCCCGAGCACGAGCGGCACCGGCTGGGACTCGTGCAGCGCGCCGGAGGGGGTGCGGGCGGTGAGGGCGGGGTCGTCGGCGAGCACCGTGCCGATGCCGGCGACGATGACGTCGGCCGCCGCGCGTCGGCGGTGCACGTCTTCGCGTGCCGCGGAGCCCGTGATCCACTGGCTCGTGCCGTCGTCGGCGGCGGCTCGCCCATCGAGTGACTGCGCCCACTTCACCGTCACGTGCGGACGCCCGAGGCGCTGCACGGCGAGCCATGACCCGAGCAGGTCGGTGCCGTCGGCGGCGAACACGGCCGGCTCGACGTCGATGCCGGCGGCGCGGAGCCGATCGGCTCCGCCGGAGGATGCCTCTCCCGGGTCGTCGACGGCGAACACGACGCGGGCGATGCCCGCCGCGATGAGCGCTTCGCTGCAGGGACCGGTGCGGCCGGTGTGATTGCAGGGCTCGAGGGTGACCACGGCCGTGGCGCCCCGCGCGGCGCCGTCGGACAGGTGCGACAGGGCGTCGACCTCGGCGTGCGCGGTTCCGGCGCCTCGATGCCACCCCTCGGCGAGGATCTCGCCGTCGGGGGAGAGGATGACCGCGCCGACCTGGGGGTTCGCGCCTCGCGGACCGCGCAGCGCGAGGTCGAAGGCGCGTCGCATCGCGCCCTGCTCCGCCGCGGTGGCCGGCATCCGTCATCTCCTCGTCCGTCTGACCTCTGCTGCTGCAGATCATCGCGCACACGGAAGACGGGAAGCGGCGACGCGTCAGCGTCGCTCGTGCCACCTCCCATCCGGACTCGCGTCGGGTTTCCCCGTCGCATCACCGTCGGTTCCGGAATTCCACCGGATCAACCCGCATCGTCGTCCGTTCGGATCTCGAGGCGGGGTCGCGGACTTTCACCGCCGGTTCGGATTCTCACCGACCCCGGAGCACGTCGACACTCATTCTAGGTCAACCGCACGCGCGGGCATTCATTCCCGATGCGCGAGGTAACACCCCGGCCGTCAGTCGTCCTCGACCAGGGCGCGGGCCGTTCCCTCGTCGATCACGAGGTCGGTCACCAGGCCCGCCGCGATCGCACCGCGCAGGCTCGCGAGTTTCGACTCGCCCGCCACAATGCAGCAGCGCCGCGGAACCTGCCGCAGCGCCGCGAAGTCGGGGCCCGTCGCACGTTCGTTCAGCGCGATGCCGTCGCTGGACCCGTCGGCCCGGAAGAAGACCGTGGCGACGTCGCCGACCACCCCGTCCCGGGCGAGGGCGCCGAGATCGGACGGGTCGAGGAATCCGCCGGAGTATACGTGGCTGCGTACCCGCGCCGACGCGGACCCCACGCTGAAGAGCACGAGGCCCATCTTGTCCTGCGTCTCGAGGATGCGCCGAGTGCTGCGCTCGCGCCACAGCAGGCGCTTGGTCTCCGGGTCGTCGAAGAACGCCGGGACCGGGAACTGCTGGACGCTCCCGCGGTACGCCTCGCCGAAGCGGCTGAGGATCTCGCTGGCGTAGAGCAGACCGGTCGTATGCGTGTTCCCCGAGCCGTTCAGCTGCACGAAGGTGGTGTCGTGCACGGGTTTCGGAATGAGGTGCGTGCTGACCGCGGCCAGCGTCGACCCCCATGCGACGCCGACGGTGAGCTCCGAGTGCACGAAGTCGTGGATCACGTGGGCGGCGCCGAGGGCGACGCGCGCCAGACGTTCCGCTTCGGGCAGGTCGCCGGGCATCGGCACCACGTGCGCGGTGACGCCGAGGCGCGTCGCGATGCGCGACTCCAGCGTATGAGGGGCCTCGTGCGGCGAGCGGATCCTGATGTCGACGATGCCCTGGGCGCGCGCGTAGGAGAGCAGCCGAGAGACCGTCGAGCGCGAGGTGCGCAATTCCCGGGCGATCGCATCCATGGTGCGGTTCTGCACGTAGTACAGGTGCGCCGCGGTGTGCGCGCGGTCTACACGGAATGCGCCTTCGCGCCCGTCGTCGATATCGTCCATGACGACATGGTTGCACATGTGTGCAGACCCGCTGAAATATCGCGCAGCGGTGTGATGATGGATACCGGATCGAAAGGACGACCATGACGGATCGAAACGCGCCCTCCCTCCGCACCGACCTCGCTGCCCGGCCTCACGCCGAGGTTCTGATCATCGGCGGCGGCATCAACGGTGTCGCCACCTTCCGCGACCTCGCGCTGCAGGGGGTGGATGTCGCCCTCGTCGAGAAGAACGACTTCATCAGCGGCGCCTCGGCCGGGTCGTCCCACATGATCCACGGCGGGGTGCGCTACCTCGAGAACGGGGAATTCCGCCTCGTCCACGAGGCCGTCCGCGAGCGCAACGACCTCATCGGCACGGCGCCGCACTACGTCAAGCCGCTGCAGACGACCATCCCGATTCACTCGGCCTTCTCGGGGCTGTTCAATGCCCCGCTGCGCATGCTCACGCATCGGTCGGGAAAGCCGAAGGAGCGCGGTGCGCTGCTGATCAAGGTCGGACTGACGATCTACGACGCCTTCTCCCGCAACGGCGGACGCGTTCCCCGGCACGAGTTCCACGGGCGCAAGCGTTCGCTTCGCGTGCTGCCGGATCTCGGTCCCGGCGTGAAGTACACCGCGACGTACTGGGACGCCGCGATCCGGGACCCGGAGCGCCTCGGGCAGGACCTCGTTCGCGACGCACGCGCCGCCGGGGGCGACCGCGCCCGCGCGGTCAACTACACGGCCGCTGTTGCCATCGACGGCGACCAGGTGGTGCTCGAAGACGGGCCGACCGGGCGGCGGATCCCCTTCTCCGCCCAGATCGTCATCAACGCGGCGGGTCCCTGGGCCGACCTCGTCAACGACGCACTGGGTCGAGAGACCCGCTACATGGCCGGGACGAAGGGGTCGCACATCGTCCTCGATCACCCCGAGCTGCTGGACGCGACCGGCGGGCGCGAGCTGTTCTTCGAGAACAGCGACGGACGCATCGTGCTCATCCACCCCCTCAAGGGCCGCGTGCTGGTGGGCACGAGCGACCTCGAGCACGACATCACGGAGCCGGCGGTGTGCACGGAAGACGAGGTCGACTACTTCATCGACCTCATCGCGCAGGTGCTGCCCGACATCGCCGTCGACCGGTCTCAGATCGTCTACCGCTTCAGCGGCGTGCGGCCGCTGCCCAGCCACGAGGACCTGCCGCCCGGCTTCGTCTCTCGCGACTACCGCGTCGAGCATGGCGAGCTGGTCGCGGATGGGCCGCGTCTGATCACGTTGGTCGGCGGCAAGTGGACGACCTTCCGCGCGTCGGCGGAGCACCTCTCCGACGACACGTTGAAAGAGCTCGGTCGCGAGCGCTCGGTGACCACGCGAGGCCTCGCGATCGGCGGCGGCAAGGGATACCCGGCTGACGAGCGGTCGCGCCAGGCGTGGGTGGAACGCCACGCCGACGGTGTCGGACGCGAGCGCGCGGCCGTCCTGCTTGCTCGCTACGGCACGATCGCGCGCGACGTGATCGACGCGATCGTCGAAGATGATGACGATCGCGCGCTCGAGACCCTCCCGGACTTCTCGACGGGAGAACTGCGCTTCCTCGCGGTCACCGAGGATGTCGAGCGCCTCGCCGACCTGCTTCAGCGGCGCTCGGACCTCGCTTTCACCGGGCGGCTGTCCCGCGAGATCTTTGCCGAGGTCGCCGAGGCCGTCGCGCCGGTCCTGGGGTGGGATGAGGCCCGCGTCGGCTCCGAGATCGCGCGCACGATGGATCAGTTGGCCGCCCTCCACGGATGGCAGGCGTCGGCCGACGCGAACATTCCGGCGTGAGAATGCACATATGTGCACGGCGGTTGCGACGGTGTTCACCCGCTGGCTAGGGTTCCGGAGTCGCAGGATCTCACGGTGACGTGATCGATCCTTCGACTCCACCCGACTCACGAAGGAGTGTCCACGTGAAACCGCAGCTGTACCGCCGGAATGCCTTCTGGCTGGTGCTCTCCCTGATCCTCGTCGCCGTGTCCGGCGTCGGGGCTTCGCTCGTCCAGACCGACGCCGGAAGCGTCGAGATCAAGGATCTGCGCTGGGAGACGCCCACCGGGAAGGCGATGAGCGCACTGCTCTACATCCCTGAGAGTGCCACCGCCGACAACCCCGCCCCGGGTGTCGTCGCCAGCCATGGCTGGTTCAACAACCGTGAAATGCAGGACCTGAACTACGTCGAGCTTGCGCGGCGAGGATTCGTGGTCATGTCGATCGACATGTACGGCCACGGCGACAGCGACTGGCTCGTCCCCGGCGAGGAGGCCGTCGCCGGCACCGGCATGTACGACGCCGTCAAGCTCATGCATGACCTGCCATACGTCGACGCTGAGGAGATCGGCGTGACAGGTCACTCCAACGGCGCCCGTGCCGCGAACTTCTCCGTGCTCGAGGACAACGAAGCCGACGAGCCGCTCATCGCCGCCGTGCTGCTGGTCGACAACGACCCGATCTA
>NZ_DEPK01000194.1:20050-24608 GCF_002358725.1 Microbacterium sp. UBA3394 | reverse complement strand
GCGAAGTACGACGAGTTCTTCTTCCGCACCTACGACGAGAACGGCGTCGTGCTCACCGCCCCTCGGGACTACGTCTCGACCGATAACGCGCAGTCCTTCCTGCACTTCGGAGCCGATCCGTCGTCGTTCACCGACGAGCGCGAGGCCGGGGTCTACTACGACGAGGCGATCGACGGCACCGACAGCTCCCGCGTGATCTACAGCCTCGACCAGACTCACCCGTGGTCCCACACGTCCGCGACGGCGGCAGGCGACCTGGTGGAATTCTTCGACACCGTGTTCGAGTCGCCGAATCCGATCGACGCCGCCAATCAGGTGTGGCAGTGGAAGGTCTTCTTCAACACTCTCGGACTCATCGGATTCGGAATCTTCCTCGTGGCGTTCGCCCGTGCTCTGGTGACGACGAAGATGTTCGCAGCAGCTCGCCTCCCCGCCCCTGACGCGCAACCACTGGCCGGACGCGCTGCGAAGCTGTGGTTCTGGGGTGGCCTGGCGGTGTCCGCCGTCGTCAGCGCCGTCACGTACGTGTGGCTGAGCCAGCAGGCCTTCACCGGTCTCGTGCCGGCGTTCATCCCGCAGACCCCGCCGTACTTCATCGGGTTCTGGGCCGCCGTCAACGGCGTCTTCACCCTCCTGGTGCTGTTGGCCGCGTGGTGGTTCACGATGCGTGGCTCGAACTCCGGCCTCGCCGCCCGCGGTCTCTGGCAGGGATGGCGGCCGTTCGGCGCCGGTGTCGCCGTCGCGCTGCTGACCGTCGTCGCGGCGTTTGGACTCGTGTTCGTCGTGGATTACTTCTTCCAGACCGACTTCCGCCTGTGGGTCCTCGCGGTGCGGGCGTTCACTCCCGACAAGATCGGCCTCGCGCTGATCGTTCTGCCGCTATTCGTGATCTACTTTGTCGCGAACTCCGTCGCCGTGAACGTCTTCAACCGTGTGACCATCGGTGGTCGCGAGTGGATCAACACTGCCCTGTTGGCGTTCTTCAACGCGCTGGGTCCGCTCGTCCTGGTCATCGCGCAGTACGTGACCTTCGCGGCAAGCGGTCACCTCATCCCGGGCTTCGGAGGCATCTTCAGCATCTGGCTGTTCCCGGTCCTGGTGATCCTCCCCGTCGCGGCGATCGTGTCGCGGAAGATCTACCGAGAGACGTCCAACCCGTACATCGGCGGGCTGATCATGGCGGCCGCCGTCGCCATGGTCTCCGCGTCGAATACGCTGACGTACGTCGTATGACCCGATGCGGGGCACCCGGTCCACGGGTGCTCCGCATCCCATCCGAGAAGAAAGAGGCGACGTGGCCGAACACGTGATCGCGATCGATCAGGGGACCACCTCGACCCGGGCGATCGTGTTCGATGCCCGAGGATCCGTCGTCACGAGCGCACAGCGCGAGCACGAGCAGATCTTCCCCAAAGCGGGTTGGGTCGAGCACGACCCCGAGGAGATCTGGACCAACACGTCGTGGGTCCTCGAAGCGGTGCTGGAGCAGTCCGGCCTCTCCGCGGGCGACATCGCCGGCATCGGCGTGACCAACCAACGCGAGACCGCTGTGGTGTGGGACCGTCGCACCGGACGCCCGATCGCCAACGCGATCGTGTGGCAGGACACCCGAACCCAGCCGCGCGTCGACCGTCTCGCCGCCGACGGCGGCGTGGACCGCTTCGCCGGGACGACCGGGCTTCCGCTGGCCACCTACTTCTCCGCCTCGAAGATCGCTTGGATCCTCGACAACGTCGAGGGCGCCCGCGGGGCCGCCGAGGCCGGTGACCTGCTGTTCGGAACGCCTGACTCGTGGGTGATCTGGAAGCTCACCGACGGGCGCGAGCACATCACCGATGTCACCAACGCCAGCCGCACGCTGTTGATGGATCTCGAGACCCTCGATTGGTCGGACGAGATGCTGCGGATGTGGGACATCCCCCGTTCGATGCTGCCCGGCATCCGCCCGTCTTCCGCCGTCGTGGGCGAGGTGGTCGAGCCCGCCCCGGCCGCCGGGATCCCGATCGCGGGGATCCTCGGCGATCAGCAGGCGGCGACGTTCGGCCAGGCCGCCTTCGAACCGGGGGAGTCGAAGAACACGTACGGCACCGGGAACTTCCTGCTCGTGGGCACCGGCACCGACATCGTCCGTTCGGGCAACGGTCTCATCACCACCGTCGCCTACCGGATCGGTGAGGAGCCGGCGCGCTACGCCCTCGAGGGGTCGATCGCGGTGACGGGATCGCTCGTGCAGTGGCTGCGGGACAACCTCGGCCTCATCCGCTCCTCCGACGAGGTCGAGGAGCTCGCCGGAGGCGTCGACGACGCCGGCGGCGCATACTTCGTGCCGGCCTTCAGCGGGTTGTTCGCCCCGCACTGGCGTCCGGATGCGCGCGGGGCCATCGTCGGGCTCACCCGCTACGTCAACCGGCATCACATCGCTCGCGCGGCCCTCGAGTCGACCGCCTTCCAGTCGTGGGATGTCATCGAGGCCGTCGAGGCCGACACCGGCCACCCGCTCGAGGAGCTGCGGGTGGACGGCGGCATGACGAAGAACGACCTGCTCATGCAGTTCCAGGCCGACATCCTCGGCATCCCGGTCGTGCGCCCGCAGGTGGTCGAGACCACGGCGCTCGGCGCGGCCTACGCGGCCGGCCTTGCCACCGGAGTGTGGGCCGACCACGACGAGCTGCGGGCGCACTGGCGCGAGGACCGCCGGTTCGAGCCGCGCATGAGCACCGACGAGCGCGACCGGCGGCGACGGCTGTGGCGCAAGGCCGTGTCGAAGTCCCTGGACTGGGTCGATGACGACGCGCGCGTGCTCATGGGCACGACCGACGACGGCGGGTCACTTCAGCAGTCGTGACAGGCGGCGATCGGCGAGGATCTTGCCGCCGGTCTGGCACGTCGGGCAGTACTCGTGGGAGTTGTCGGCGAAGAAGACGCTGCGCACCTCGTCGCCGCAGACCGGGCACGCTTCGCCCCGCCGGGCGTGTACCTTCATGCCGCGGCGCTTGGCGTCCTTGAGGTCGGCCGGGGGCTTGCCCGATGCGGCGGCGAGGGCCTCCGCGATCGTCGCCTGCATCGCCTCGTACAGGTGCGCGACGGTGTCGGCGTCGAGCGACGACGCCAGCGCGTAGGGCGACATCCGCGCGGCGTGCAGGATCTCATCCGAGTAGGCGTTGCCGATCCCGGCGATGAGGCTCTGGTCGCGCAGCACGCCCTTGATCTGCGTGCGACGACCGGCGAGCACGCCCGCGAGGGTGTCGACGGTGAAGGCCGGATCGAGCGGGTCGGGCCCGAGGCGGGCGACGCCGGGCACATCCGCCGGGTTGCGCACGATCGACACCGACAGCGACTTCTTGGTGCCCGCCTCAGTGAGGTCGAAGCCGGACCCGTCCGACAGGGCGACGCGCGCGGCGATGGGGGACTTGCCCGGGCGGAGAGCCGTCGCCGGCAGGGCGTCGTACCAGCGGAGCCATCCGGCCTTGGCGAGGTGGAAGACCAGGTGCAGGACGGCGTCATCCGTCGTTGCGGTGGGGGTGGCTGTGGCAACGTCGATTGTGGCTGGGGCGGTTGCGGCGGTTGCGGCGACGTCGAGGAACTTGCCGTGTCGACTCACGCCCGTGATCTCCGCGCCGTGCAGCGACTGCACCGGCGGGTCGTAGGTCTTCAGGGCCGCGATGTTCGTGACGGTGACTTTGGTGACGGTCAGTCCGGTGATCCGCCCGTCGAGGTAGTCGACGAGTCCCTGCACCTCCGGCATCTCGGGCATGCCCTCAATCCTGGCACGGCGGGGCGGCCGCTGGGCGGGCAGGGGTCGGCGGCGGGGCGCAGGCTGGTGCCGGCCGCCGGATCGCGGGAGGGATCCGTCAGTCGGGCGTCGGCCGGTTGGCGCGTGGCGCGACACGGTCAGGACGCGGTCGCCGACGGCTCCAGGATCGGCCACGGCTGCGGGGAGCGGTCATCGCCCGGCAGCAGGCCGGCGAGCCACGCATCTTCCCGGCCGCGGTGGCTGGGGAGCGCCATCCGCGACATGCCTTCGAAGTGGAATCCGAGTGCGCGAGCGGCACGTGCCGAGGCGAGGTTGCCGACTGCGGCGCGCCATCCGATCCGTGCGTAGGCGCCACCTGCCGGGTCCAGCCCCCAGTCGAGCGCGGCCCAAGCGGCTTCGACGAGCACGCCGCGGCCGCGCGCGGTGGGCGCGACCCAGTATCCGAGCTCGGCGGAGTCCGCGGACGTGCGGTTCAGCCCCACGACGCCGAGCAGTGCCGTGCCCTCGCGTATCGCCCACGTCTGCTCGACGCCGGTGCGCCAGCGATCGTCGGCACCGGTGCAGAACTCCTCGGCGTGGTGTCGCTCGTACGGCGCGGGCACCGTCGTCCACCGTTGGATCTCCGGATCCTGGCATGCGGCGAACACGGCGTCGACGTCGGCCGCCTCCGGCGCCGTCAGCACGAAGCGTTCGGTGGCCAGGTCGACGGCGCGCATCTCCCCACCCTACGTCGCCCTCCCATTCCTCCGCCCTGCGTCGCTCTCCCATTCCTCCGCCCTGCGTCGCCCTCCCATTCCTCCGCCC
>NZ_DEPK01000194.1:16967-19667 GCF_002358725.1 Microbacterium sp. UBA3394 | reverse complement strand
CCTGCCCAGTTGCCCCGTCCGTCTCCTGCCCGGAACCCCGTCCGTCTCCTGCCTGGCTGTCCCGTCTGTCTCTCGCTACGTTGGTGCCCCAACTCAGGCTGTGAGGCGCCAGACGGTGCCAACACGCCGTTAGCGGTGATTCTCAGCCTGAGTTGGTGCTCAGGAGTGCGGGGAAGGTGATGCCAGGGCGGCACGCTGCGGCGCTGCCCTGCCGTCCCGCTGCCCGGTTCCCGCCTCGTGTCTCCCGCCCGGTTCAATTGCCCACCCGGCACGTCTCTCCGTGCGGCTCCCCGACCGTCAGCCCTCTTGTTCGTGACCCAACTCAGGTTGGGAGGTGCGGGACGGCGCCGACACGCCGCTGGCGGTGGCCCTGGACCTGAATTCGTGCACGCCGCACCGCCCGTTCCCCCGTCCGGGCTGCATGCGCCCCCGCACCCGATCCGGTGTCCCAACTCAGGCTGAGACGGACGGGGACGGGGTGACACGCCGACGGCCGTGGCGCGCAGCCTGCGTTCGGGCACGTGTTCCCCTGCACAGGCGCCGTCGTGATGCAGGTCATCCCCAGGCGAAGGCGGCATGGCGTGAGCGGGCGCGAGGGGCCGCGACGATGCTGGTCATGCAGACGGACTGGCGGACATGGACACGTGCAGAGCTCACGGCGGAAGGGATGTCGCGCCGCGCTATCCGCG
Source organism: Microbacterium sp. UBA3394 (assembly GCF_002358725.1). NCBI lineage: Bacteria > Bacillati > Actinomycetota > Actinomycetes > Micrococcales > Microbacteriaceae > Microbacterium > Microbacterium sp. UBA3394. The sequence continues at coordinate 18,978 of NZ_DEPK01000194.1, read as the reverse complement.
CCGCGGTCGATGATGGTGTGCTCGTCCGTGCCCGTCGAGACCGTTACCTCCCGTCGTCCGCTCCAGCCGACCTCATCCGAGCCGTGCGGGTCGGTGGGCGACTGACCTGCCTCGCTCTCTTGCGGCTCCTCGAGGTCTTCGTGGTCACCGGCGAGGGGCTGCACGTGCACCTTCCGGGGAACGCGAGTCGCATGCGCTCGCCCCACGACCGATTCACTCCGCTCAGGGGGCGAGTCTCGGTGGGTGTCGTGCTCCATTGGCTGCCGCTCCTTCGTCCACTCGGCACGGGTGATGTTTGTGTGGATGTGGTGGATGCGCTCGTCCACGCCGTGCTCTGCCAACCCGCCCGTCACGCTGTCGCGACGCTCGACAGTGCGCTTCATCGTGGCCTTGTCGGAGCGTCTGAGATCGCTGAGATCTTCGCCGCGCTTCCGGCGAAATACGGCATCGTCCGCGATCTCCTCGATGGGCGGGCCGAGTCCGGCAGCGAGACACTCATGCGGTTGATGGTGCGGGCGACAGGAGCGACCTATGAGCTGCAGGTGGTGATGCGCGGGGTCGGGCGGGTCGACCTCGTCGTCGACGGCTGGCTCGTGATCGAGTGCGACAGCGAGGAGTTCCACTCGTCATGGCGTCAGCAGCTGAAGGATCGGCGCCGCGACCTGGCGCTCGCGCAACGTGGATACGTGACCTGGCGCGTGACCGCCGCTCAGATCATGTACCAGCCCGACGAAGTCGCCGAAGGCCTGCGTGGACTGCTCGCCTCACGCCGCGACGGTCGTATCAGCACCGGGGCGTGAGGTCCCATCGTCCCGGTTGCGGCGCCAGCTGCGGTGTCGCCGGCCGCCAGGCACGTACTCAGGCTGTGCCGCGCGCCGCTGATCGGCCGCCGCGTCATGACGCAGGAAACCTCGAGCGGCGATGAGTTCAGCCTGAGTCCGGGCACGTGGCGGGTGGGTCGAGGCGGGCCGGTTCCCATCAGGGAGCGACGGCCGGGCGGCGGGGTCGCTCGGCGGGCAGTCCGGTGGAAATGCCGGCCGCGAGGCACGTACTCAGGCTGTGCAACGCGGGCGCGGGGCACAGCCGCGTCACGACGCGGTGACGCCGGAAGCTGGCGCTCGCTCAGCCTGAGTTCGTGCACGAGGCGAGGTGGCACGTGGCGAGGTGGCACGTGGCGAGGCAGGCGGCGCGATCCACCACCCTGGCGGCCCGATCACGAGGCGAGGTGGCACGAGTCGGGGCGGCACGAGGCGGGGTGGGATCGAACCGAGCCGCACCGCACCGGCGCCGCCGCCCACGGCGGGCCGCACCGCACCACGCCGCTACCCGCGGCTCAGACGCGGCGGAGGAGGCCGATCTTGTCGTAGACCGCGGCCAGCGTGCGGTCGGCGACCTCTTCGGCCTTCGCGGCGTTGGCCGCCAGGACCCGATCGAGCTCGGCCGGGTCATCGAGCAGGGCCAGCGCGCGCTCGCGGACCGGTCCGAACTCCGTCACGACGACTTCGGCGAGGGCCTTCTTGAAGTCGCCGTAACCGCGGCCGGAGAATTCGTCTTCGATCGCCGGAATTTGTCGCCCCGTGAGCGCCGCGAAGATCACCAGCAGGTTGGAGACGCCGGGCTTGTTCTCGCGGTCGTACCGCACAGCACCCTCGGAGTCGGTGACGGCGCGCATGATCTTCTTCGCCGATGCCGCCGGGTCGTCGAGCAGCCACAGAACCCCGGCGTCGGACTCGGCAGACTTCGACATCTTGGCGGTCGGGTTCTGCAGATCGTAGATGCGCGCGGTGTCCTGCTGGATGACCGGCATCGGCACCTGGAAGGTCTTCCCGAAGCGCGAGTTGAAACGCTCCGCGAGGTCGCGGGTGAGCTCGACGTGCTGCTTCTGGTCGTCGCCGACCGGCACGATGTCGGTCTGGTAGAGCAGGATGTCGGCGGCCATCAGCACCGGGTAGGTGAACAGCCCGACCGACGTCGCGTCGCTGCCGTAGCGGGAGGACTTGTCCTTGAACTG
>NZ_DEPK01000194.1:0-16643 GCF_002358725.1 Microbacterium sp. UBA3394 | reverse complement strand
GTCATGCGGCCCGCCTCGCCGAAACCGGTGACGGTGGAGAGCACCCAGGCGAGTTCAGCGTGGGCGGGCACGTGCGACTGCACGTACAGGGTCGACTTGGCGGGCTCGATGCCGGCGGCGATGTACTGCGCCGCCGTGCGACGGGTCTTCGCGCGCAGTTCGGCCGGGTCGTTCGGCTGGGTGAGCGCGTGGAGGTCGACGACGGAGAAGAAGGCCTGATACGACTCCTGCAGGTCGCGCCACTGCATGAGAGCCCCGATGTAGTTGCCGATCTGGAGGGAGTCGGCCGAGGGCTGCATTCCGGAGTAGAGCCGCGGTTTGTTCACCCGACAATCCTATGGGCGCGCTCGCCGGCTCATTCGCCGGACCCGGTGAACGGCGCCACCGGGAGCGGCGCGGCAGCACCGACGAACGCGACGATCTGGTGCGCGCCGGGATTGGTCTGCACCGGGACGTTCTCCCAGTTGTTGGCGACCCATACGTTTCCGGATGGATCGACGGCGAGGCCGGTGTTGCGGGTGAATCCGTCGAAGGCGTAGCCGGTGTCATCGGGCGAGATCGCCTCGCCGGTCTCCAGGCCGCGAGGGCAGGTCTCCGCCTGCGCCCCGCAGAAGGCCGAAAGGCGCTGGTCGGCGAAGTTCGCGACCCAGACGTTTCCGTCGCCGTCGGTCGTGACGCCCCACGGACGGGTCACACCGCCGCCCGTGAACGCGGATGACACGGTCGACCCGTCGGCACTGATCATCGACACCGAGGGGGTGCCTTCCGCGTCGGCCGGACGCTCCGGGCACGGCAGGGTCGTCGTGCCGGAGTTGGCCACCCAGACGTTGCCGTCGGCATCGGTGGCCAGCCCCATCGGGTTCTGGAAGCCGGGGTCGGTCAGCGGCGAGCCGTCGACCGGAGTGCCGTCGCGGTCGAGCACGGCGACGGTGTTGTTCGCGATCCCGCTGACGAAGATGTGCTCGCCGTTGTCGACGACGTCGAACGGCTGCTCGAGTCCGAGATCGGCGAAGTTCTCGGCGGACTCGGGATCGCCGCCGGGATACACCGAGACGGAGTCGTTCCCGCAGCTGGCGATCCATACATCTCCGTTGTCGGACACCTCGATGCCCTGCGGCCAGCTGAGGTCGCCCGCCGTGAATCCCGTATCGGGGGAGAGTGCCTCACCGTCGTACGTGAACAGCGACATGCTGTTGTGCGGCGGCTGCTCGTCTTCGGGGCACCCGGGTGCGGCGGCGGCGAACCCGAAGTTGCTGAACCAGAGCAGACCGTCCGCGGTGAACTCGATGCCGTATCCCGAGCCCGACAGGCCGCCGCCCTCGTACGTCTCCAGGAGAGCACCGGTCGGCGAGAATTTGAACATCTGGTCGCTGCCGCAGACCGGGGTCTGCGGGTCGGCGTTGTACTCGTAGTTGTTGTTGATCCAGATGTTGCCGTCGGGATCGATGGCGAAGTTCCCCGGCCCGGCGAGGTCGGTGCCGTCGCCGTCGAAGCGCAGCGCGAGCGTCCACGCCGCGGGGGCCGCATCCAGCCCGGGGCGGTCTCCCTGCTCGAGCTGCGAAAGCTCGAAGAGCTCCTCGGCCGCGGCAGACGGATCGCGGGCGATGGAGGCGATCGCGGATGCCATCGAGGCGGTGTCGTCGACGCCCGCCGCCGCGTACACGTCGTGACAAACCTCGCGATCGACGAGGCAGGCGCCGACGATGTTCGACAGCGACGTGAAGGCGGGCAGCGTCTGCGTCTCGTACGCGTTCGGCGAGGTCATCAGCACCTCGCCGTAGGCGCCGGTCGCGGGGTCGGCGAGGTTGCCGGCCATCGCGGTCGCGTTGGCGAGGCCCGGGTTCTCGCCCGAGGGGAGCTCGCGTCCGAAGAACTGGGCGAGACCGTAGGCGGCCGCCACGGTGGTGCGTTCGTTGAGGGTCAGCTCGGTGAGGTCATCGGATGCGCTCACCGCGACCAGGTCGGCCCGCTCGGCCCCGCCGTGCGCGGCTTCGACGAGCAGGATGCGGTCCTCGGGGAGCGTGACCGGATCGAGGTGGAAGGCCCCGTCCTCGTCGGTCGTGGTCCGTCCGAGCTCGATCGGCTCACCGGCGCCGACGGCCCACGCCGTCAGCGCCCAGTCGCCGGTGTCAGCGCCCTCGACGACGGGCGCGACGTGCCCGTGAAGACCGTCGGCGGACGGTTCGGATTCCACCGCGGTGCACGCGGTGAGTGCGACGGCCGTCGCGGCCAGCAATGCGGTGGCGACGCGCGCGTGCGCACTCCGATAACCCATCCGTACCTCCCAGTGGTCGTCATGGTCCGGGCCCACCCTATCGAGGCCCACCACCCCGACGACGTGCGAACATAGCAAGCCGTGACGCCATAGTTATCGATCCCATCGGCCGTCCCATCGGGTCCCTGTCAGGGCGCGGTCAGACGGATCCGATCCGATAGTCCGCGATCACCGGCGCGTGGTCGCTCCACCGGGTGTCCCACGTGGGTGCGCGATCGATGCGGTAGCCCTCGACCCGGTCGGCGAGCTCCGGGGTGGCGAGGTGGTAGTCGATGCGCCATCCGGTGTCGTTGTCGAACGCGCGACCGCGCATGGACCACCAGGTGTAGGGCCCCTCCACGTCGCCGTGGTGGCGGCGGCCGACGTCGACCCAGCCGAGGCCGGTGCCGCGTGTGCCGTCGACGGCCTCGACCTCGGTACCCTCGGCTGCGAGCCAACGGTCGAAGTAGGCGCGCTCGCGGGGGAGGAATCCGCTCTTCTTCCTATTGCCTCGCCAGTTCTTGATGTCGAGTTCCCGGTGACCGACGTTGAGATCGCCCATGACGAGGGAGAGCGGGGATGCGGCGCGGAGCGCCGGGAGACGCTCGTCCATCGCGTCGAGGAAGGCCCACTTCTCGTCTTGGCGGGGAGTTTCGGCCTCGCCGGTGTGCACGTAGGCGCTGACGACCGTGAGGCTCTCCCCGGCGACGACGAGGTCGGCCTCGATCCAGCGGCCGGCGGAATCGAACTCGGGCGCGCCCAGCTCGGTGCGCACGGCGGCCACGGGGGTGCGGGTGAGGATGGCGACGCCGGCGCGCCCCTTCGCCGTCGCCTCGTCAGCGACGATCTCCCACCCGGGCAGCGCGTGCGCGAGCTGGTCGGCGTCGGCGCGCACCTCTTGCAGCGCGAGCACGTCGACCTCGGTGGCGTCGAGCCATTCGATCATCCCCTTGCGGACGGCGGCCCGGATGCCGTTGACGTTGACGGAGGCGATGCGAAGGAGCTCAGACACGCCCGCCAGCCTAACCGCGCCATCCGACATGCCCGCGGCGACGGCGTTACTCGAAGAGGGAGCCGCGCTTCGGCGGTTGGGGAGCGGAGCGCTCGACCTCGGCCAGCTCCTTCTCGGCATCGGCCACCGCGCGGCGCGCGGCGATGCGCCGGTACCAGGGCGCCGAGGCGGCCCCCGCACGCGCGCTGCGCAGGCGTACGCGCGCCGCCGTGAGGAGCGCCGCATGCTCCGCTGCGAGTCTCTCCTCCTCGGTGCGCTGAAGAATCGGCAGGTCCTCGTCGGTGGCGGCCACCGCCATCCACGAGGACGCCACCAGGATGATGACCCCGATGATGCGGAACCACAGCAGCAGCCCGACGAAGATCGCGAACGTCGCCAGCAGCGGGTTGGAAGGCGTGTAGATCAGCAGCCAGCCGGCTCCGATCTGCAGCACCGTGATCGCGGCGCCCCCGAGCACCGCACCGGGGATGATCTGCCGCCACCGCAGCGAGGTGCCGGTGAGGAACTTCACCAGCGACGCGAGCGCCGCTGAGAACAGCAGGAACGACACCAGCAGGGCGGCAGCCTGACCGAGCACGTTGTAGATCGTCGACGTCGTCGGCCATCCGAGCAGGTCGAACAGCAGCCCGAGCGCCCACGTGCCCACGAACCCGAGGCCCGATCCCACCAGGAGCGCGGCCCCGAAGATCGCCGAAGCCAGCAGATCCCTCGCCTTGAGCAGGAAATAGCTGCGGCGGTCCGGCGGAATGCCGAAGATGTCCCGCACGGCGCGGCGGGCGAACGTGATGAACCCGATCGCCGTCCAGATCAGGGTGACCAGTGCGACGATGCCGGTGATGCCGAGCACGCCGGTGCTGCTGGTGGCGATCTCGGTCACCTGCGCCGTGGTGAACAGTCCCTCGCCGTCGTCGCTGATGAGGTCGGGGATGTAGCTGTTGATCGCGCGGATCATCGCGTCGATCGCCTCGGGACTGCCTCCGAGCCACAGGCCCGCGACCGCGAAGGCGACGTAGATGGTGGCGAAGATCGCGAACAGCGCCTGGTAGCTCACGCCCGCGGCGAGGAGGAACCCGTTGTGCTGCAGGAAGTGCCGCCACACCCGGACGGGGAACCACGCGAGCGTCCTGCGCGTGAGGGTGGTCGCCCGCCCGATCGGCTCTTCGAACCTCTCGCGCAGCACCTCCTGCGTGGATTCCCACCGCGCTCGGAGCGTCTGCTCCTCGTGGGTCGCCTCGGCGACGGTCATCTCACGCGGATCCCCGGTGCCGGGGGTCTCCGGATGACCGTGCCGCGAGCGTCTCACACCCTCAGACTATGACGCGACGAGGGCGCCCCTCACGCGCCACCGCGCAGGACCGCCTGCTTGACCTCGGCGATCGCCTTGGTCACCTCGATGCCGCGCGGGCACGCCTCGGTGCAGTTGAAGGTCGTGCGGCAGCGCCACACGCCTTCCTTGTCGTTGAGGATGTCCAGCCGCACGTCGCCAGCGTCGTCGCGCGAATCGAAGATGAAACGGTGGGCGTTGACGATCGCGGCCGGCCCGAAGTACTGGCCGTCGGTCCAGAACACCGGGCACGACGACGTGCACGCCGCGCAGAGGATGCACTTGGTGGTGTCGTCGAAGATCGCGCGGTCCTTGATGGACTGCACGCGCTCCTTGCCGGGCTCCGGCGCCGAGTTCGAGATGAGGAAGGGCTGCACCTCGCGGTACGAGGCGAAGAAGGGCTCCATGTCGACCACGAGGTCCTTCTCCAGTGGAAGGCCTTTGATCGCCTCGACGTAGATCGGCTGCGAGATGTCGAGGTCCTTGATGAGCGTCTTGCACGCCAGCCGGTTGCGACCGTTGATGCGCATCGCGTCGGAGCCGCAGATGCCGTGGGCGCACGAGCGGCGGAAGGTCAGCGAACCGTCGACCTCCCACTTGATCTTGTGCAGCGCATCCAGGACACGGTCGGTCGAGAACAGCTCGACGTCGTAGTCGACCCAGCGCGGCTCGGCGTCGACCTCGGGGTCGAACCGGCGGATGATGAAGGTGACGAGGAACGCCTGCACCCCTGTGTCGTCGTCCGCCTCGATGTCGGCGATGGCGTCGGGGTCGACCAGTGCGGTTGACATCAGTACTTCCTCTCCATCGGCTGGTAGCGGGTGATCACGACGGGCTTCCAGCCCAGCGAGATGTGATCGTCGGCGTGCGACGAGTGGGGGTCGCCGGTGAGGTACGACATGGTGTGCTGCATGTAGTTCTCGTCGTCGCGCTTCGGGAAGTCGTCGCGCATGTGCCCGCCGCGGCTCTCCTTGCGGTTGCGGGCCGCGATCACGACGACCTCGGCGATGTCGAGGAGGAACCCGAGCTCGACGGCCTCGAGAAGGTCGGTGTTGAACCGCTTGCCCTTGTCGTCGACGTGGATGTTCTTGAACCGCTCGCGGAGCTCCTCGATCGTCTCGAGCATCTCGCCGAGCGACTCGTCGGTGCGGAAGACCTGGGCCTTCTTGTCCATCTCGTCCTGCAGGGTCTTGCGCAGCACCGCGATGCGCTCCGTGCCGGTGCCCGCGCGCAGGCCCTCGATCAGGTCGCGCACGGCGCCGGCGGGATCCTCGGGGAGCGGCACGAACTCCGCGTCCTGCACGTAGGCGACGGCGTTGCGCCCGGCGCGCTTGCCGAAGACGTTGATGTCGAGCAGCGAGTTGGTGCCCAGGCGGTTCGAGCCGTGCACCGACACGCACGCGCATTCTCCCGCGGCGTACAGGCCCGGCACGACGGTGTCGTTGTCGCTGAGCACTTCGGCGGCGACATTGGTCGGGATGCCGCCCATCGCGTAGTGCGCGGTCGGCATCACCGGCACCGGCTCGACGACCGGATCGACGCCGAGGTACGTGCGGGCGAACTCGGTGATGTCGGGGAGCTTGGTCTCGAGCACCTCGGCGCCCAGGTGCGTGCAGTCCAGGAGCACGTAGTCCTTGTGGGGCCCGGCGCCGCGGCCCTCCGCGACCTCCTGCACCATGCAGCGGGCGACGATGTCGCGCGGCGCGAGGTCCTTGATCGTCGGGGCGTAGCGCTCCATGAAGCGCTCACCAGACGCGTTGCGCAGGATCGCGCCCTCGCCGCGGGCGCCCTCGGTGAGCAGGATGCCGAGGCCGGCAAGGCCCGTCGGGTGGAACTGGAAGAACTCCATGTCCTCCAGCGGCAGGCCCTTGCGCCACACGATGCCGACGCCGTCGCCGGTGAGCGTGTGGGCGTTGGAGGTCGTCTTGAAGATCTTGCCGAACCCGCCGGTGGCGAAGACGACCGCCTTGGACTGGAACACGTGCAGGTCGCCGGTGGCGAGCTCGTACGCGACGACGCCGGAGACCTTGGTCGCGCCGTCGGCATCCTTCACCGTGAGCAGGTCGAGCACGTAGAACTCGTTGAAGAAGTTGATGCCGAGCTTGACGCAGTTCTGGAACAGCGTCTGCAGGATCATGTGACCGGTGCGGTCGGCCGCGTAGCACGCGCGGCGCACCGGGTTCTTGCCGTGCTCGGCGGTGTGCCCGCCGAAACGGCGCTGGTCGATCTTGCCCTCGGGGGTGCGGTTGAACGGAAGCCCCATGTTCTCGAGGTCGATGACCGCGTCGATGGCCTCCTTCGCGAGGATCTCGGCCGCGTCCTGGTCGACGAGGTAGTCGCCGCCCTTGACGGTGTCGAAGGTGTGCCACTCCCACGAGTCCTCTTCGACGTTGGCGAGGGCCGCGGCCATGCCGCCCTGCGCCGCGCCGGTGTGGGATCGCGTGGGGTAGAGCTTGGAGATGACCGCGGTCTTCGCGCCCGGGCCGGCCTCGATCGCCGCCCGCATGCCGGCGCCGCCGGCGCCGACGATCACGATGTCGAACTGGTGGTAGTGGACGCCGTCCTTGACGTAGCTGTCCGCTGTCTCAGTGGTCACAGGCTTGTTGTTCCGTCTCTGAAGGGTTCTCGTCGCTCACGCGGCCTGGCAGTCGGCCCAGAGGAGGCTCTCGGGCGTGACGCCGAGGCACGGGTCGAAGGTGAAGACCACCAGGGTGCCGAGGACGATGAGGAAGCCCGCGGCGAGCCACACCGCCCACACCAGCACGCTGCGCGTGGTCTTGTGGGTCACGTAGTCGTTCACGATGGTGCGCATGCCGTTCGCGCCGTGGATGAGTGCGAGCCACAGCATGAGCACGTCCCACCACTGCCAGAACGGGCTGGCGAGCTTTCCGGCGACGAACGCGAAGTCGATCTGGCGGATGCCGGTGCCGGTCATGAGGTTGACGAACAGGTGGCCGAAGATGAGCACAACCAGCAGCACGCCCGAGGCGCGCATGTACATCCAGCCCCACTTCTCGAGGTTGCCGCGACGGCGGCTGACCGGGCGGGCCGAGCGCGGGTCGGCGATGGTCGCGGACATCAGTGGCCCCCTCCCAGGTCGGAGAAGACGTTGATGAGGTGACGCGGAACGAACCCGGCCATCGTCACCGCCCAGAGCCCGAGGACTCCCCACCACAGTTGCCGCTGGTAGCGCGCGCCCTTGGACCAGAAGTCCACGAGGATGATGCGCAGCCCGTTGTAGGCGTGATAGGCGATGGCGCCGACCAGGGCGACCTCGCCGATGCCCATCAGCGGGTTCTTGTAGGCGCCGATGACGATGTCATAGGCCTCGGGCGACACGCGGATCAGCGACGTGTCGAGCACGTGCACGAGCAGGAAGAAGAAGATCGCGACACCGGTGATGCGGTGCAGGACCCAGGACCACATCCCCTCGTTGCCGCGATAGAGGGTTCCTCGGGGCACTCGCGATGTCGTCTGCGACACCGTCGGTACCTCGCGTGCTGGAGCAGACACGGTCGTCCTCCCTGGACTCGTACACGGTGAGGGCGGTATGCCCCTTCGGGGACCACGGTCCCCTGCGTCACGCGGGCGCTGTCCCAGCTTATTCGGCGCCGCGGGATTCCGGCGATTAGGGCGACCTAACTCTCTCGACGTCGAGAGATCTGTCCGGCCGGGTGGAACGACACATCCCCGACACTCACGACCGCTACCCTTGCCGCATGCCTGAGCCGATCGCCGACTTCTACGCCGTCATCCCCGCCGGAGGGATCGGCAGCCGCCTGTGGCCGCTCTCGCGCGCCGACGCACCGAAGTTCCTGCACGACTTGAGCGGCTCGGGGCAGACGCTGCTGCGCGACACGTGGGACCGCCTGGAACCGCTCGCCGGCGCCGAGCGCATCTCGGTGGTGACCGGTCGCGCGCATCGCGCCGCGGTCGAGCAGCAGTTGCCGGGGATCCCGGACAAGAACGTCTTCCTCGAGTCCGAGCCCCGTGACTCGGCCGCCGCGATCGGACTGGCCGCCGCCATCCTGCACCGTCGGGAGCCCGACGTGATCATCGGATCGTTCGCGGCGGACCACGTCATCCGCGTGCCGCACCTGTTCGACTGGGCGGTGCGGCAGGCCGTGGAGACGGCTCGCAAGGGATACGTCTGCACGATCGGCATCCAGCCCTCGGAGGCGTCGATCGGCTTCGGCTACATCAAGAAGGGCGACGGCATCGTCATCGACGGAGCGCCCGAGGCGGCCCTCGTGCAGAGCTTCGTGGAGAAGCCCGACCTCGACACCGCCCGGGCCTACTTCGACGACCGCTCCTACCTGTGGAACGCCGGCATGTTCATCTCGCGCGCGGACGTGCTGCTCGCCGAGATCGAGGCCAACCAGTCGGAGCTGCACGCCGGGCTCATGGAACTCGCCGAGGCGTGGGACGACCGCGAGCGCCGGGGGCCCGTCGTCGACCGCGTGTGGCCGTCGCTGACGAAGATCGCGATCGACTACGCCGTGGCCGAGCCGGCCGCCGCCAAGGGCGCCCTCGCGGTCATCCCGGGGCACTTCGACTGGGACGACGTGGGCGATTTCGCCAGCCTCGCCAAGCTCAACTCCCACGGCCGCCACAACGACCTCGCGATCCTCGGGGAGAACGCGCGCATCCTGTCCGATGCCGCCAGCGGCATCGTGGTGAGCCAGACGTCTCGCGTGATCAGCCTCATCGGCGTGCGCGACATCGTGGTCGTCGACACCGAGGATGCGCTGCTGGTCACCACGAGCGAGAATGCGCAGCGGGTGAAGGGCGTCGTCGACGCGCTCAAACTCTCCGGTCGGGGCGACGTGCTGTGACCGGCGCTTCAGCGCTTATTGCGGGTTTGTAACCATTCGTCGGTGACTGTGCCCGCTCTCTGTCGATTCGCCTTCGCACTGTGTAACTTGATGCAGTCCCCGTGAGAGTCACGGGACCTGTATGTGGAGGCTGAGTTGACCATCTCACGCACCAAGAAGCTCGTCGGCGCCACAGCCGCCGCGGGCCTGCTCGTCGCCCTCGCCGGCTGCGGCTCGGCCCCCGAGGACGACACCACCGACACCGCCGCCGAGGGCATGTCCGACTTCAAGGCCTGCATGGTCTCTGACGAGGGCGGCTTCAACGACAAGTCCTTCAACCAGCTGGGCCTGGCCGGCCTCGAGCAGGCGAGCGACGAACTCGACTTCGAGATCGCCACGACCGAGTCCGCTTCGGCGAGCGACTACGAGGCGAACCTCGACAACCTCGTTGCCGAGGGCTGCGACTTCATCGTCTCGGTCGGCTTCCTGCTGAGCGCGCCGACGGTCACCGCGGCCCAGGCCAACCCCGACGTCGAGTTCGCCATCATCGACGACTGGGCCGACAACGACTTCGACGGCGAGACCGACGCCCCGAACATCAAGCCGCTGGTCTTCGACACCGCGCAGGCCGCCTTCCTGGGCGGATACGCCGCCGCCTCGTACACCGAGTCGGGCAAGGTCGGCACCTTCGGTGGGGCCAAGATCCCGCCGGTGACGATCTTCATGGACGGCTTCCAGCTCGGCGTGGAGTACTACAACGAGCAGAACGGCACCGAGGTCGAGGTCGTCGGCTGGGACATCGAGTCCCAGGAGGGCCAGTTCACGGAGGAGTTCGCCGCGAACGACCGCGCCAAGCAGGTCGCCCAGGGCATCATCGACCAGGACGTCGACGTGCTCCTGCCCGTCGGCGGCCCGATCTACCAGTCGGCCGCTGAGGCGATCCGCGACTCCGGCGGCGACATCGCCCTGATGGGTGTCGACGCCGACGTCTACGAGACCGACCCGTCGGTCGCCGACCTGCTGCTGCTGTCGATCCTCAAGGGGATGGACGTCGCCGTGTACGAGGCCGCCGTGCAGGCGGCCAACGACGAGTTCGACGTCACCCCGTTCGTCGGAACCCTCGAGAACGACGGTGTCGGCATCTCGTCGTTCCACGACTTCGAGGACATGGTCGACCCCGACCTGGCTGCGGAGCTCGAGGAGATCCGCGCGGGCATCATCGACGGTTCGATCGACGCCACGTCGCCCGCTTCCCCGTAAGCGGCGCGGAAACACCCCCGGCGGCCGGGCAGATGCGTGCATCTGTCCGGCCGCCTGTCGAATCGATAGATTGGCGGATATGACGCTCGAGCTTCGAGGGATCACCAAACGCTTCGGCTCACTGGTGGCAAACGACCACATCGACCTGGTGGTCGAGCCGGGAGAGATCCACTGCCTCCTGGGCGAGAACGGCGCCGGCAAGAGCACGCTGATGAACGTGCTGTACGGCCTCTACACCGCGGAGGAGGGCGACATCGTCATCGACGGCGAGGTGCAGCACTTCTCCGGACCGGGCGACGCGATGGCCGCGGGCATCGGCATGGTGCACCAGCACTTCATGCTCATCCCGGTCTTCACCGTCGCCGAGAACGTCATGCTCGGACACGAGGACACCACGGGCATCGGTGCTCTGGACCTCGACAAGGCCCGTTCCCACGTGAACGAGGTCGCCGCCCGCTTCGGCTTCCAGATCGACCCCGACGCGCTCGTCGGCGACCTGCCGGTCGGGGCGCAGCAGCGCGTCGAGATCATCAAGGCGCTCTCGCGCGACGCGAAGGTGCTCGTGTTCGACGAGCCCACCGCCGTCCTCACGCCCCAGGAGACCGACGAGCTGATGGGCATCATGCGTCAGCTGCGCGACGAGGGCACATCCATCGTCTTCATCACCCACAAGCTGCGGGAGGTCCGCGAAGTGGCGGATCGCATCACCGTCATCCGCCTCGGCTCGGTCGTCGGCGAGGCCGCGCCGACCGCCTCCAACGCCGAGCTCGCCTCGCTCATGGTCGGCCGGGCCGTCGAGCTGACGGTGCAGAAGGACGCGCCGCAGCTGCGCGAGGGAGGACTCGTCGTCGAGAACCTCCGCGTGGTCGACGACACCGACCAGATCGTCGTCGACGACATCACCTTCACCGTGCGACCGGGCGAGGTGCTCGCGATCGCGGGGGTGCAGGGCAACGGTCAGACCGAGCTCACCGAGGCCATCATCGGTCTGCAGCGCAAGCTCACCGGCTCGATCTCCCTCGACGGCGAGGAGCTGGTCGGCAAGACCGTCAAGCAGATCATCGACGAGGGCGTCGGGTTCGTGCCGGAGGATCGCAAGGTCGAAGGGCTCGTCGGCGAGTTCAGCGTCGCCGACAACCTCATCCTCAACCGCTCCAGCGGAGCGCCGTTCTTCGCCGCCGCGACGCTCAAGCGCGGGGTGCTGCGGGAGTTCGCGGAGGAGAAGATCGCCGAGTTCGACATCCGCACCCAGGGCCCGGACCTCGCCGCCGGCCGGCTGTCCGGCGGAAACCAGCAGAAGGTCGTTCTCGCACGAGAGCTCAGCCGCGACCTGAAGCTGTTCGTCGCCTCGCAGCCGACCCGCGGCATCGACGTCGGGTCGATCGAGTTCGTCCACAAGCGCATCGTCGCCACCCGCGACGCCGGCGTTCCGGTGATCGTCGTCTCCACCGAGCTGGATGAGGTCTCCGCACTCGCGGACCGCATCGCGGTCATGTACCGCGGACGCATCGTGGGCATCGTGCCCGGCGACGCGCCGCGCGAAGTCCTCGGCCTCATGATGGCCGGAGAGAAGCCGCCCGTCGCGGCGGCCGATGAGGAGGTCACCGCGTGAGCGGCCAGAGCCCCGAGAGCAGCAGCCTCGGCCCCGGCGGGAGCGACCCCGTCCTCACCCGCACCGCCGCGGGTGAATCCGCCAGCCAGACACCCGCGGGCGACACGCCACCGCCGCCGCGCCAGAACCAGGTGATCCGGGAGATCCTGCGCGGCAACATCGTCACCACGATCCTCGCGATCGTGCTGGCGATGCTGATCGGCGGCATCCTCGTCGCCCTCACCGACCCCGAGGTGCAGTCCGCGGCCGGCTACTTCTTCGCGCGGCCGCAGGACACCATCATCGCCGTGTGGCAGTCGTTCGCGGGTGCGTACTCGTCTCTCTTCCGCGGTGCGATCTGGAACTACGAGGCCGACACGTTCGTGCGTGCGGTCAAGCCGATCACCGACACCCTGAACTTCGCCACACCGCTCATCGCGGCCGGTCTCGGCGTGGGCCTGGCGTTCCGGGTCGGCCTGTTCAACATCGGTGCGCGCGGTCAGATGCTCATCGGCATCGCCGCCGCCGCGACGGTGGCGACCACGGTGCAGGCGCCGCTGCTGATCCACCTGCCGCTGACCATCGCGGCGGGTCTGCTCGGCGGTGCGCTGTGGGGCGGTCTCGTCGGATTCCTCAAGGCCCGCACCGGCGCGCACGAGGTGATCCTGACGATCATGCTGAACTTCGTGGCGTTCTACTTCGTCGCGTGGCTGCTGGCCACCCCCGGGCTGCTCCAGCGGCCCGGCGGCACCCAGCCGATCTCGTCGCCGACCCCGGTGACCGCGCAGTTCCCGTCGCTGTTCCCGGCGCCGCTGTCGGTCAACTGGGGCTTCATCGTCGCCATCGCCGCAACGGCCTTCGTGTGGTGGCTGGTCGAACGGTCCAGTCTCGGGTTCCGGATGCGCGCTGTCGGCGAGAACCCGTTCGCCGCGCGTGCCGCCGGCGTGAACGTCGAGCGGATCATCTTCTACGCCATGGCCTTCGCCGGTGCCCTCGCCGGCCTCGCGGGCGTCAACCAGATCTCCGGAACGATCACGAGCGGCTTCGGCAGCGGCATCGACGCGGGCATCGGCTTCGACGCCATCACGGTCGCGCTCCTCGGCCGCAGCAAGGCCTGGGGCGTCTTCGCCGCGGGCATCCTGTTCGGCGCGCTGAAGGCGGGCAGCTTCACGATGCAGGTGGCGCAGGACATCCCCGTCGACATCGTGGTGGTCGTGCAGGCGCTCATCGTGCTGTTCATCGCGGCGCCGCCGCTGATCCGCACCATCTTCTTCCTGCCCAAGGACGACAGCGAGCTCTCCGCGAAGCGACGAGCCCGTCGCGCGGCGAAGGCGGGTGCGGCATGAGCATCGACACGAGCCTTTCTACCTCCGCCTCCGGTGGCGCGATCGTGCGAGAACGCGTGAGGAAGCGTCACTTCAAGCTGCCGATCTCCCTCGCCGTGGCGACCGCCCTGATCTGGGTCATGGCGTTCGTCTTCGGTCGCGACGGCGTCAGCACCTATCGCCTCGGCGACCGCACCGCATCCATCGACCTGGGCGACATCGGCATCCCGACCGCGCCGGCGGTCACCATCTGCGCGATCGTGCTCGCGCTGCTCACCGCGTACGCGTTCTGGGCGGTGGCGACCTTCCGCAAGGTCGGGCTGTGGGTGCCGATCGTCTTCGCGCTGCTGGCCGTCTTCGCATTCCTCACGTGGTCTGCCGCGGGCGGGCTGGTACCGGTCACCGGGCTCCTGTTCGGGGCCGTGTCGCTGTCGGTTCCGCTCGTGTTCGGCGCACTGGGCGGTGTCATCGGCGAGCGGGTCGGCGTGGTCAACGTCGCGATCGAGGCGCAGTTCCTCTTCGCGGCCTTCAGTTCGGCGGTCATCGCCTCGATCACCGGATCGGTGCTGCTGGGGCTCGCGGGCGCCCTCGTCGCGGGCGCCCTCGTCGGCGCCGTGCTCGCCGTGTTCTCCATCACCTACCTCGTCGAGCAGGTGATCGTCGGCGTCGTGCTGAACGTGCTCATCACCGGCCTCACGAGCTTCCTGCACGGCGCGCTGCTGAACCCGAACTCCGAGGCGCTCAACTCGCCGCCGCGGTTCCCGCGGGTGCCGATCCCGTTCCTGTCGGAGATCCCCATCCTCGGTCCGGTCGTCTTCAACCAGACCCTGATCGTCTACATCATGTACCTCGCCGTGCCGCTGGTCGCGTGGGGGCTGTACAAGACCCGATGGGGACTGCGGCTGCGGGCGGTCGGCGAGCATCCTCAGGCGGCGGACACCGTCGGGATCAAGGTGAACCCGACCCGCTTCTGGAACGTGCTGCTCGCCGGTGCCATCGCCGGGATCGGCGGGGCGTACTTCACGCTCGGCTCGGTCGGCTCCTTCGACAAGGAGATGACCGGCGGCCTCGGATTCATCGCGCTCGCGGCGGTCATCTTCGGCGGCTGGGACCCGGTGCGGGCGACCATCGCCGCCCTGCTGTTCGGGTTCACCACGAACCTCGAGACGCTCCTGACGAACCTGGGCTCGCCCATCCCGTCGGAGTTCATGGCGATGCTGCCGTACATCGTGACCGTGCTGGCCGTGGTCGGCTTCGCCGGGCAGGTGCGGGCACCCGCCGCCGCGGGCAAGCCGTACATCAAGGGATGAGGACATGACCGACATCGATTGGGACGTGCTGCGCGCGGCCGCGACCGAGGCGATGCAGCGCGCCTATGCGCCGTATTCGCGCTTCAAGGTGGGGGCGGCGGCCCTCGTCACCGACGGGCGCATCGTCGCCGGCTGCAACGTCGAGAACGCGTCGTACGGGGTCACCCTGTGCGCGGAGTGCGGGCTCGTGTCCGAGCTCCACATGTCCGGCGGAGGCCAGCTCGTGGCGTTCGTGTGCGTCGACGGCGAGGGGCAGACCCTCATGCCGTGCGGCCGCTGCCGCCAGCTGCTCTACGAACATGCCATCCCCGGCATGCTTCTCGAGACCGTCTCCGGCATCCGCACCATCGACGACGTCCTGCCCGACGCGTTCGGGCCGCGCGACCTCGCCCCCGAGCGCACCTCGGAGATGCATTGAGCGACCACACCTCCCACGCCGCCGTCGAGCCCCATGACGCCGTGGATGTCATCCGCGCCAAGCGCGACGGGGGCGCGGTCGACGAAGATGCGCTGCGGTGGATGATCGACGCGTACACGCGCGGCTACGTCTCCGACGCGCAGATGTCGGCTTTCACGATGGCGATCCTTCTGAACGGCATGGAGCGCGATGAGATCCGCGTCATGACCGACGCGATGATCGCATCCGGCGAGCGGATGAGCTTCTCCGGCCTCGGCAAGCCGACCGTCGACAAGCACTCGACCGGGGGAGTCGGCGACAAGATCACCCTGCCGCTGGCGCCGCTGGTCGCTTCGTTCGGCGTCGCCGTGCCGCAGCTGTCGGGCCGCGGACTCGGTCACACCGGAGGGACCCTCGACAAGCTCGAATCGATCCCGGGTTGGCGCGCGGCGCTGTCGAACGATGAGCTGTTCGCCCAGCTGGCCGGTGTCGGCGCGGTCATCTGCGCCGCGGGCTCGGGGCTCGCGCCGGCCGACAAGAAGCTCTACGCGCTGCGCGATGTCACCGGCACCGTCGAGGCGATCCCGCTCATCGCGTCGAGCATCATGTCGAAGAAGATCGCCGAGGGCACCGACTCCCTCGTGCTCGATGTGAAGTTCGGCTCCGGGGCGTTCATGCGCGACATCGACCGCGCACGCGAGCTCGCCCGCACGATGGTCGCCCTCGGCACCGACTCGGGCGTGTCGACCACCGCGCTGCTGACCGACATGAACACCCCGCTGGGCCTCGCGATCGGCAACGCGAACGAGGTGCGCGAATCCGTCGAGGTGCTCGCCGGGGGAGGACCCGCCGACGTCGTGGACCTGACCGTCGCGCTGGCCCGCGAGATGCTTGCCCTGGCCGGTCAGCCGGATGCCGACGTCGAGAAGGCGCTCGCGGACGGCCGGGCGATGGATGCCTGGCGCGACATGATCCGTGCGCAGGACGGCGATCCCGACGCGGCGCTGCCGTCGCCGAAGGAGACGCACGTCGTCACTGCGCCGGAGGACGGCTTTGTGGCGAGGCTCGACGCGCTGTCGTTCGGTGTCGCCGCGTGGCGGCTGGGTGCCGGGCGCGCTCGGGCTGAGGATCCGGTCGTGCATGCGGCCGGCATCGACCTGCATGCCAAGCCGGGTGATCGGGTGCGCCGAGGTCAGCCGCTGTTCACGCTGCTCGCCGATGACGCCGCCCGCTTCGACCGCGCTCTCGCGGCCGTGGACGGCGCGTGGGACATCGCCGCGGAGGCCCCCGCGGCCTCGCCGATCGTGCGCGAGCGCATCACGGCCTGATCCACCCTCCCACCGCGCCTGCGCAGGC
>NZ_DEPK01000250.1:5662-12243 GCF_002358725.1 Microbacterium sp. UBA3394 | reverse complement strand
CGGCGATGATGATCCTCGTGATCGTCGGCGGCCTCCTGTACACGGGAGGCGCCGTGGTCTACGCGCTCAAGCGCCCCAACCCGTGGCCGGGTCACTTCGGCTTCCACGAGATCTTCCACGTCTGCACCGTGCTGGCGTTCCTGTGCCACTGGACGGCGTGCCTGCTCATCGCCCTGCAGCCCGCCTATCACGCGGGCTGACCTTCCCGCGTCAGCGGCGCGGCTCGTCCGGGTCGTCTCCCCCGTTCCCGGGGCCATCGTCCTCGAGTGCAGCGGGCTCCTCGTCGGCCCGTGCGTCGGCGGCCGCCTGCTCGGCGTCGAGCTGCTCGTCGATGTCAGCACGGATGCGCCCCCGACGGATGCGGCGCAGCATGTCGGTGATGAGCACGATGACCGCCACGCCCAGGAGCGCGAACACGAGGAAGCCCCACGGGCCGGGCGTCACCAGATCCGGGTCGACGAGCTCGGCAGGGGTCGGCGTGGGTGTCGCGGTCGCCAGAGCGACGAGCGCATCGTGCATGTTTCCTCGATCCGCGCCGGAGCGCATAGCCTGGTCTTCAGCCTAATCTTCCGGAGCAGTGCCGCATGACGACCCCCGAGCAGCTCGACGACCGGTACGGTCGCACGCCTTCCGCGCGACGACGCGTCGTCGCCGGTGTCGCGATCGGCGTCGGTGCACTCCTGGCCGGAGCGATCGCCTGGGGCGCGGTGAGCAACGTCCTCGACGACGTCGAGGTCGAGACGGTCGCGTTCGAGGTCGTCGACGAGCATTCGGTGACCCTCAGCTTCCAGATGGTCGCGCCCGCCGGGCGCGACGTGGCGTGCGCCCTGGAGGCGCGGGATCCCGATCACGGCGTCGTGGGATGGAAGATCGTGCAGTACCCCGCGTCCGAACGGCACTCGGTCGCCGTTCGAGAGGACATCCCGACCGTCGGCGAAGCCACCACCGGTTTTGTCAACACGTGCTGGGTGACATAGTCTGTCGAGACACAGACGACTGACGCCCCGGCCGATGCCCGGGGCGTTTCGGTTACCCGCACCGGAATTCTCGTACGACAGTCCGGTCCGAACCAGCAGTCCCATCCGAACCGAAGGAGATGTGACGTGTCCAGCGATGCCCAGGTGACGTTCCTCACGCAGGAGGCGCACGACCGACTGACGGCCGAGCTCGAACACCTCTCGACCACCGGTCGCGAGGAGATCGCCAAGCGTATCGAGGCCGCGCGCGAAGAGGGCGACCTCAAGGAGAACGGCGGATATCACGCCGCGAAGGACGAGCAGGGCAAGCAGGAGGCGCGCATCCGCACCCTCCAGTCCCTGCTGAAGTCCGCCAAGGTCGGCGACTCGCCCCAGAGTCACGGCGTGGTCGAGCCGGGAACCGTCGTGACCGCGGTCATCGCCGGAGGCGAGGAGACGTTCCTGCTCGGAAACCGCGAGATCGCCGGCGGCACCGAGCTCGACGTGTACAGCGAGGTCTCCCCGCTCGGCGAGGCCATCCTCGGCCGCAAGGAAGGCGAGAAGGTGTCGTACACCGCCCCGAACGGCAAGGAGATCGCCGTCGAGATCGTCAAGGTCGAGACGTACGACGGTCAGTGAATCCCGGGCCGCCGCGAGCGGCCTGCCCCGAACGGGTCGCTTCGCGCGTGTGCGCGGATGCGGCCCGTTCGGCGTTCAATCGGGGACGACTGTCGCGGTGAATCCCGCCTGCTCGAGCGTGGAGATGACGTGTGCGCGGTGTTCCTCGCCGCGCGTCTCGACGCTGAGCTGAAGGATCACCTCGGAGATCTGCAGTCCCTGACCGTGACGGGTGTGCAGCACCTCGATGACATTGGCCCCGGCGAGCGCCAGCAGCTCGGACACCTTGGCCAGCTGGCCGGGCCGGTCGGGCAGCGGAATCCGCAGGCTCATGTAGCGCCCCGAGGCCGCGAGCCCGTGTGCGACGACGCGCTGCAGCAGCAGCGGATCGATGTTGCCCCCGGAGAGCACCGTCACGGTGGTTCCGGTCGCGGTCACCTTGCCCGCGAGCATCGCCGCGACACCGACGGCGCCCGCCGGCTCGACGACCTGCTTCGCGCGCTCGAGCAGCACCAGCAGTGCGCGCGCGATGTCGTCCTCCGTCACGGTGACGACCTCGTCGACGAGGTCGTGGATGATCTCGAACGGCAGGTCCCCCGGTCGCGCGACGGCGATGCCGTCGGCGATCGTGGGTCGCGTCGCGACCTCGAGGGGCTTGCCCGCCGCCATCGACGAGGGATACGCGGCGGAGTTCTCCGCCTGGACGCCGACGATGCGAACGCGCCGACCGTCGGCCGCCGCACGCGCCTTAACGGCCGCAGCGACGCCGGCGAGGAGGCCTCCGCCGCCGATGCCGAGCACGACCGTCTCGAGATCGGGAACCTCGTCGTAGAGCTCGATCCCGAGCGTTCCCTGGCCGACGATCACGTCTCGGTGGTCGAAGGGGTGGATGAGCACGGCGCCGGTCCGCTCGGCGTACTCGGCGGCCAGGCGCAGCGGTGTCTCGACGGTGGCCCCTTCGAGCACGACGTCAGCGCCATAGCCACGGGTGGCGAGGAGCTTCGGGACCGGCACGCCCAGCGGCATGAAGATGGTCGCGGGGATGCCCAGGGTCTGCGCCGCGAGCGCGACCCCCTGCGCATGGTTGCCCGCCGAGGCGGCGACGACACCGCGTCCGCGCTCCTTCTCGCTCAGGCGCGACAGACGGTAGGTGGCACCGCGGATCTTGAACGACCCGGTGCGCTGCAGGTTCTCGAGCTTGAGATGCACCGGCACGCCGAGCAGGTCGGAGAGGAACTGCGAGCGGTCCGTCGGGGTGCGGGTGATCACGCCGTCCAGGGTGGCGGCGGCATCGGCGAAGTCTTCGATGGTGGGGGCGCTCACGCGCGCGTCCTCCTCGTTCTCGGGACGGTGGTCCAGATCAGATCCGCCGTCACACGCGGATCGGCGCCGGTCTCCCAGGCGCGCTCGCCCAGATAGACCGCGACGACGTTGACGAACGCGGCCAGCGGCACCGCGAACAGAGCACCCGGGATGCCGGCGATCATCGCACCGCCGGCCACGACGAGGACGACCGCCAGCGGGTGGACCTTCACCGCCGACCCCATGAGCAGCGGCTGCAGCACGTGCCCCTCGAGCTGCTGCACCCCGAGGACGACCAGGAGCATCCACAGCGCGATCCACGGACCGCTGTAGACCAGCGCGAGGAAGACCGCGAGAGCCCCGGTCACGACGGCTCCGACGAACGGGATGAACGCGCCGAGGAACACCAGCACGCCGATGGGGATCGCCAGCGGCACCCCGAGGAGCGCGGCGCCGACCCCGATGCCGATGGCGTCGATCGTGGCGACCAGCAGCTGGGTGCGGGCGTAGTTGATGACGGTGACCCACCCCGCCTTGGCGGCTCCGTCGACGGCCGCGCGCGTGCGCTTCGGGAACAGCTTCGTGGTCCAGCGCCAGATGCCGGCACCGTCGGCGAGCAGCGTGATGAGGATGAAGACGGCCAGGAGGGCACCGGTCGCCACGTGTCCGACGGTCGTGCCGATGGCGAGGGCTCCCGACCAGAGCAGTTCGGCCTGCTGCTGCAGGAATGTTCCCGCCTGTGTGAGGAGATCGTCGATCTGCCGCTCCGTCAGGTGCAGGGGACCCTGCACGAGATAGTCCCGCACCTCCCCCACCGCTTCGACGGTTCGCTGCTGCACCGATGGCCACTCGCGCGAGATCTGCCAGGTCACCAGCCACACGAGGCCGGCGACGACGGCGAAGGTGCCCAGGAGCGCGATGACGATGGCGATCCACCGCGGGAAGCGGTGCCGGATCATCCAGGAGAAGAAGGGCCACAGCAGCGCCGTGACGAGGATGGCGACCATCATGGGGATGACCAGCAGCTTCAACTGGATGATGAGCCAGATGAGCACGCCGATCGCGGCGGCGATGAGCAGGAAGCGCCAGGCGTACTCCGCGGTCAGACGCAGCCCACGCGGAACCTGCTCGCTCAGCTCTCCCGAGACGATGCGGGTGCGATCGCGCAGTGCGGAGAAGAACGAGCCACGGGACGTGTCGTCTGGACCGCTCATCACGCCAGTCTAGGTCCCCGTGAGGCCGGGGCCGCGTCGGAGGGGGCCGTTAGGCTGACCGGGTGAAGGAGACGCTGAGCGCCCCGGAAGCGCGTCGGATCGCGCTGGCCGCCCAGGGCTTCGGCAAGCGCCCCGTCGACGGCCGCGCGGGGGTGCGCACGCTCGGTGCGACCATCCGCCGCCTCGGCACTCTCCAGATCGATTCCGTGAACGTCTTCGCCCGATCGCACTACATGCCGCTGTTCTCGCGCCTGGGGAGCTATGAGACCGCCGACCTGGACCGGCTCCTGTTCGCGCGGCGGGCGCCCTTCGTCGAGTACTGGGCCCACGTGGCCGCGTTCATCCCCGCGGCGGACTGGGGACTGTTCGATTTCCGGATGCGGGAGCTGCGCCGGAAGTACGACGCCCCCGACGGCTGGACGCGGCGCCACGCCGAGACGGTGTCGTGGGTGCGCGACGAGCTGGCCACTCGCGGACCGTTGCGTCCGGCCGACATCGAGCGAGACGCCCACCGGTCCCGGCGCGGACCCTGGTGGGACTGGGACGAGGTGAAGTCCGCCCTCGAGTACCTGTGGCTGTACGGCGAGGTCGCCATCGCCGGGCGCCGGGGATTCGAACGCCGCTACGGCCTGGCGTCCCAGGTGATCCCGGACGACGCACGCGCTCCCGTGCCCCGCGAGGACGCGATCCGCGAGCTCGTCCGTCGAGCCGCGGCGGCATACGGGGTCGCGACCGCCGCCGATCTCGCCGACTACTGGCGCATCCGCGACCGGAAGGCGATCATCGCCGCGGTCAGCGACCTCGTCGACGCGGGCGACCTCTCGCCCGTGACGGTCGAGGGCTGGACCTCGGGCGGACGCCCCGCCAAGGCGTGGGTGCATCGCGACGCGCGACTGCCGCGGCGCATCGAGTCCGCAGCCGTGCTCACGCCCTTCGATCCGGTGGTGTGGTTCCGCGACCGCGCCGAGCGCTTGTTCGACTTCTCCTACCGGATCGAGATCTACACCCCCGCGAACCGCCGCCGGTTCGGCTACTACTCCCTGCCCGTGCTCGTCGGCGACGACATCGTCGGGCGCGTCGATCTCAAGGCGGACCGACCGACGGGCCGATTGCTCGTCCAGTCGGCCTGGTGGGAGCACGGCGCCCCCCGCGACGCCGCCGAGGCGGTCGCCGATCGCCTGCGCGCCGCTGCTTCCTGGCAGGGTCTGGAGACCGTCTCGGTTTCGCACTGGGGTGATGCGACCGACGACATCGCTCGAATGCTCGGCGACGCACCCCGCCACGATGCCGGACCGATCGGCCCCGAAGCCCTCTCTCCCGCCGAGCCCGATGCGTCGGCCGAGGTCGCGTCGTGAGCCGTCGCGTCGCGGTCGTCGTCGCATCGGTCGCTGTGGTGCTCGGAGCCGCAGCGCTGGTGTGGTGGTGGACCTCGACCGCCGATCGGGCATCGGCCCCGCGGGATGTCGCGCAGGTCTACCTCACCGCGCTCGAGCAGGGCGACATCGACACCATCCATGAGGTTCGGAGGGGATCGCTCTCGCCGCTCGCGATCGACGCGTTCGCGGGCGCGGACCACATCGTCGACCCGCGGATCGACGATGTGGTCGTGGACGGCGACGAGGGCGCGGTGACCG
Organism: Microbacterium sp. UBA3394; assembly: GCF_002358725.1. Taxonomy (NCBI): domain Bacteria; kingdom Bacillati; phylum Actinomycetota; class Actinomycetes; order Micrococcales; family Microbacteriaceae; genus Microbacterium; species Microbacterium sp. UBA3394. The sequence continues at coordinate 6,519 of NZ_DEPK01000250.1, read as the reverse complement.
CCTCGGCGGAGCTCGCCGGGGAGCGCCGGCCGCTGCAGTTCGCCCTGATCGGCGACAGCGACGGCTGGAAGGTCGCCGGCGACGACCTCGGTGAGCTGTCGGCATCCACCACTCCCGGCGCAGCCGTCACGATGGGCGACGCGGTGGTCGAGGTCGACACCGTCGTCGACGTGCTTCCGGCGGTCTATCGCGTCGTCGCCGTTCCCGAAGAGGTGCTGTCGGGTCGGACGGATGCCGCGATCACCCCGCAGGAATCGGTGCACGTCGTCGTCGAGACCGAACTCGCCGCGGGGGCCGTCGACGCCGTGCAACGCGCGGTGGATGCGTGGGCCGACGCGTGCACGGTCTCCGCGCAGAGCGTTCCCGCCTCGTGCGGATTCGACGTGCCGTGGCCGGCCGACTTCACGTCCATCGCGTCGATCGACTACCGCATCGATGCCTACCCGAGCGTGACCGGCCTCGGTGTGGACGGCGTCCTCGTCGCCTCCGACGGCGTGCTCGTCGCCACCGTCCGCGGCCAGGCGCGGGACGGCGACGAACCGCGCACCTACCGCACCGACGACTGGATGATGCGCGGCGCGATCACCTTCGAAGGCGCGCAGCTGGTGATTCGCGCCTTCTGAGCCGACAGCGGCTTCTGACACCTCAGAAGGAGCCGCCGATCTCGTGGAGTCGTGCGATGCGGTCGGGAATCGGCGGGTGGGTCGCGAACATCTTGGCGAAGGCCTTCGGCGCGAGCGGATTCGCGAACCACAGATGCGCCATGGACGTGTTCTCCCGCTGCAGCGGCCTCCCCTCCTGCGAGAGCTTGGCCAGAGCCGACGCGAGCCCGTCCGGGTCGCGGGTGGTCAGGGCGC
>NZ_DEPK01000250.1:0-5266 GCF_002358725.1 Microbacterium sp. UBA3394 | reverse complement strand
ACGATCGCGGCGACGAGGCCGAAGATCACGAAGAGCAGCTGCGCCTGCCCGTTGTTGCCGCCTCCGCGCCGCATCCCGCCGAAGAACGCGGCACGCAGCATGATGTCGGCGAGGATCCCGACGGCGACGACGAGACCGAAGACGATGAGCGAGACGCGGATGTCGTAGTTCCGGATGTGGCCCAGCTCGTGCGCGAGGACTCCCTCGAGCTCACGATCGGTCATGATCTCGAACAGTCCGGTGGTGACGGTGATCGCCGCTTTCTCGGGCGTGCGCCCCGTCGCGAACGCGTTGGGGGCGGCATCCTCGACCACGTAGAGCTTCGGCATCGGCGTTCCGGTCGTGATGCAGAGGTTCTCCACGAGACGGAAATAGCGCGGCGCGTCCTGCGACGACACCTCGACGGCTCCCGCCATCGCGAGCGCTTCCCGGTCGGCGAAGAAGTACTGCACGGTGGCGTATCCGGCCGCGAACAGCAGGATGAACCCCGTCACGAACCAGTTGTTGCCCAGGAGCCAGCCGGCGATCCATCCGATCGCCCCCAGCACCAGGACGAAACCGATGAGGATGAACCACGTGTTGCGCTTGTTCCGCGCGATGGCGCTGTACACGGTCGGTCCTCCTTCGCCGTGTGAACTGCGATGCGGTACGTCGGCTGTTGCGTCAGAACTGCACGCGCGGCGGCTCCGAGATCGCGGCGCCGTCGACGACCTCGAAGAACTCGCGCTCGCTGAACCCGAGGTTCTTGGCGAAGAGGTTGTTCGGGAAGACCTTGATCTTGGTGTTCAGCTCTCGGACGCCGCCGTTGTAGAACCGGCGCGATGCCTGGATCTTGTCCTCGGTGTCGACGATCGCCTGCTGGAGCTGGAGGAAATTCTGGCTGGCCTGAAGCTGGGGGTAGGCCTCCGCCACCGCGAAGATCGACTTCAGCGCCTGCTGCATGTGCCCTTCGGCGACGCCCGCTTCCGCCGGACTCGCCACGTTCAGCGTCTCCGCGCGAGCGCGCGTGACGTTCTCGAACACCGCCTTCTCGTGCGCGGCATACCCCTTCACCGCCTCGATCAGATTCGGGAGCAGGTCGGCGCGTCGCTTCAGCTGCACGGTGATGTCGCTCCACGCCTCGTCGACGCGAACATTCAACTGCACCAGCGAGTTGTACGTCGCCCACAGGTAGATACCGGCGATGACGACGATCGCGACGACGATGAGGACCGGGATAAGCCATTCCCACATGGTCGCCATCCTAGTCCGCACCCGCGGACCTCACGTGCCCGAGCCGCCGACTCCCAGCACTCCCGCGGGCTGCGGGGTCACTCCCCCAGGACCCGCGTGAGGTACCGGTTGCCGAACAGGCGATCGGGGTCGAGGCGGTCGCGCAGCGCCACGAAGTCCGCGAAGCGCGGGTAGCGCGGGGCGAGATCGGCGACGCCGAGCGTGTGCATCTTCCCCCAGTGCGGCCGTCCGTCGTGTGCGCGCATGATCTGCTCGACGGCCTCGAAGTACTCCGACGGATCCTCGCGCCAGTATCGGTGCACCGCGATATAGGCCGTGTCACGGTCGTACGCCGTGGACAGCCACCGGTCGTCGGCCGCGGCGAAGCGCACCTCGACGGGGAAGGACACGCGCCATCCCTCGTCGTCGATGAGGCCACGCAGCCGGTCGAAGGCCGCGCCCACGGCCGATGCGGGCAGCGCGTACTCCATCTCGCGGAAGCGCACCGATCGGGAGGTGGCGAACACCTTGTGCGACGCGTCGGTGAAGGCGCGGTCCCCCCAGACCCGCACCGAGGCCTGCGCGATGGCGGGCACGCTCGCCGGCACCGCCTTGGCGATGCCGCACGCCGCCTGGTGCAGCGCACCTCCAACGAGCGTGTCGTCCACCCAGCCTCCGATGACGCCGAGAGGCTTGCGCGGCGCGCTCTCGGGCAGGCGCGTGTTCGTCTTCGTCATCGCGCTGTCCGTGTGGGGGAACCAGTAGAACTCGAAGTGATCCGCCTCGGCCGCGCGCTGATGCAGGCTCGCACGCACCTCGTCGAGAGGCTCCGGCTTCTCCACCGCGCTCAGCAGGAACGCCGGGACGCACTGCAGGGTGACCTCGACGAGGATGCCCAGCGCGCCGAGCCCGAGGGCGACGGCCGGAAGCATGTCGGCGTTCTCGTGCTCGTTCACCCGGAGCATCTCGCCGTCGCCCGCGACGAGCGCCACGCCGACGACCTGGGTCGAGAGTCCTCCGAAGCGCACTCCCGTGCCGTGTGTTCCGGTCGAGATCGCCCCGGAGATCGACTGACGGTCGATGTCGCCGAGATTCGCCATGGCCAGCCCGTACGGCGCGAGCAGCTTCGGGATCTGATGCAGTCTCGTTCCCGCGAGGAACGTCACGCGGGCCCGCTCGGCGTCCACCGAGACCACCCCCGACAGGTCGGTGAGATCGAGCAGAGCACCGGGCGCCACCGCGATGCCGGTGAAGCTGTGGCCCGCGCCGACGGCCTTGATCGGCATCCCCCGTGCTCGCGCCGCCGTCACCGCTCGCGCCACCGCGCCCACCGTGCGTGGAAATTCCATCCGCTGCGGCCGGACGGCAGCCGAGCGCGCCCAGTTGCGCCACGTCGCCCCGGGTCGTGTCACAGGAACACCTTCCCCTCGCCGCGATAGGTCGGCGCCTCGCCGGCGATCTCGCCGTCTGCCACGAGCAGGAAGCGATCGACGTGCTCGCCCGTCTCCCCGCTCTTGGCGTGCCGGAACCAGACTCGATCGCCGATCGCGAGGGAACCAGCCGAGGCGCCGCGCAGGGGAGTCTGCACCTCGCCGGCCCCCTCGCGCGCGAGGGCGCGCAGCCCCTCCGGCCACACGGGCGCCGGCTGCCGCGACGGCGTCGGTGGCCCCGAGGCGATCCATCCGCCTCCCAGCACCGTGACCATGTCGGGAGCCGGGCGCCGGACGACCTCGAGCGCGAAGGCGGATGCCGGTGCCGGATCGAACCCGCGGTAGTCGTCGAAGAGATGGCCGGCGAGCAGCCCGCTTCCCGCGGTGAGCTCGGTCACGGAGCGATCGGATGCGGTCGACTCGAGCGAGCCGGTCCCCCCGCCGTTGACGAATTCCAGGGGCGCGATCTCGCGCAGCGCGGCGACGATGCCGGCCCGTCGGTCGTGGAGCTCGGCGGCCGAGCGTCGCTTCATCCACCGCATGACAGGCGCATCGATGCCGACGGCGTCCGGCTGGCCGGCGATCTGCGCCTCGTACATCATGAGTCCCACGAGCCGGAACCCGGGGCGGGCGACGATGGCTCGGGCGAGACGGGCGACGTCGACGGCGTCGAACAGCGGCGATCGGCGGACGCCGACGTGACCGAGCGCGGCCGAGCGCCAGGAGGCGTCCGCGTCGATCGCGACGCGCACCTCGCAGCGCGCGGTCGGGGCGGCGACGGCGTCCAGAAGGTCCAGCTGCGCCGGGTCGTCGACCATGATCGTCACCCGCGCCGCGGCGCGCTCGTCTGCCGCGAGGCGGGCGAGCGCCGCGCGATCGGCCGAGGGGTAGCCCACGACGATGTCGTCATGGGCCTCGGCGAGCCACAGCGCCTCGGGCAGTGTGTAGGCCAGCAGCCCCGCGTAGCCGGGCAGCGCAAGCGTGGCGTCGAGGACCTCCCGCACGCGCACCGACTTGGTCGCGATCCGGATCGGCACGCCGCGTGCGCGGACGAGCATGTCGAGGGCGTTGTGGCGCAGCGCATCGAGTTCGACGACCGCGCACGGCCCCGAGACGTCGGAGACCGCATCCGTGAGGCGACCCCAGTACGCCGCTACGTCATGCCACCCGGGTGTGGTGGCCTCCCGCGCCAGCAGATCGATCATGTGCCCCCGCTGGGATTCGAACCCAGACTGAAGCGATTTTAAGTCGCCTGCCTCTGCCGGTTGGGCTACGGGGGCGCCGCGGCATCCCCCACGCTACCGCTCAGCGCGCGGCGGCCTTCTCCTTGTCGGCGTCGGCCTTCTTCTCGGGCTCGGCCGGTCGCGGGCGCGCCGCGAACTCCTCGAAGACGTAGCGGGGGTTCTGCACGCTGGAAAGGCTCACGATGTCGCGACCCAGCCAGAGGTTGTTCCACCAGCCCCAGATCACCCGGAACTTGCGCTCCCACGTGGGCATCGCGAGACCGTGGTAGCCGCGGTGCGCGATCCAGGCGATGAAGCCCTTCAGCGCGAGCTTGCCGGACTGGAAGACGCCGTTGTACAGACCGAGCCCGGCGACGGCTCCCAGGTTCTTGTGCACGTAGTCCTTGGGGTCCTCGCCGCGCAGGACCGCCGTGATGTTCTTCGCCAGCAGCTTGCCCTGGCGCACGGCGTGCTGTGCGTTCGGCACGCACATGCCGCCCACGCCGCCACCGGTGAGGTCGGGCACGGCCGAGACGTCGCCGGCCGCCCAGGCGCCCTCGACGACCTCATCGTCGGTCCCCACGCGCAGATCGGGACGGGTGCGGATGCGGCCCCGCTCCTCGACGGGCAGGTCGCTGCCGCGCACGACGGTCGGGTTGGCCATCACGCCTGCGGTCCAGATGATCAGATCCGACGGCAGGGTCTCCCCGGTCGAGAGCTCGACGTTGCCGTCGACGGCACCCTTGACCTGGGTGTCCAGGTGAACGTACGCGCCCCGCTTGGCGAGGTCCTTCAGCACCCATTCGCTCGTGGGCAGCGACACCTCGGGCATGATGCGACCCATCGCCTCGATGAGGTGGAAGTGGGTGTCCTCGAACGAGATGGTCGGATACTTCGCCAGCAGCGACGATGCGAACGAGCGGAGCTCGGCGAAGACCTCGATGCCGGCGAAGCCGCCGCCGACGACGATGACCGTCAGCAGACGATCGCGCTCGGGTCCGGCGGGGATCATCGCGGCCTTGTCGAAGTTGTCCAGGAGCTGGTCGCGGATCGCGACGGCCTCTTCGATCGTCTTGAGGCCGATGGCGTTGTCGGCGATCCCGGGGATCGGGAACGTGCGCGAGACGGCCCCGGCGGTGACGACGATCTGGTCGTACGTCTCGGTGAAGGGGTCGCCGATCTCGGGGGTGACGGTCGCCGACTTCGACGCGTGGTCGATGCCAGTGATCTTGCCGGTGAGGATGCGCGTGCGCTTGAGGTGGCGTCGCAGCGACACCACGGAATGACGCGCCTCGATCGAGCCGGCGGCGACCTCCGGCAAGAACGGCTGGTAGGTCATGTAGGGAAGCGGGTCGACGATGGTGACCTCGGCTTCTCCCTTGCGCAGAGTCTTTTCGAGCT
>NZ_DEPK01000207.1:0-7470 GCF_002358725.1 Microbacterium sp. UBA3394 | reverse complement strand
CGTCTACGCGTGGCTCGTCCGCGAGGCCGGACGAATGGGCGGCGACCCCGCGCGTGTGGTCGTGGCCGGAGATTCGGCGGGGTCGAACTTCGCCGCCGCGCTACCGCTGTACGCCGGCGCGCACGACCTGCCCGCGCCGGCTGCGGTCATCATGCTCGGTGCGTTCGCCGACTTCACGCAGGAGCGCTGGCCCTCGTTCCAGGCGCAGGCGCCGCGGGGCATCGTGTACGACAGCGCCTTCTTCGCGTTCATCCGGAGCGCCTACCTGCCGACGACGGCGTGGACGGAGCCGCTGGCGAGCCCGATCTACGGTGACCTGCGCGGCTATCCGCCGCTGTTCCTGGCCACCGGAACGCACGACCCGATCATCGACTCCGCCCGCGCTTTCGCGTCGCTCGTCGCAGACGCCGGGTCACCGGTCGATGGATACTGGCCCGAGGGAATGCCGCACGGCTTCTACTTCTTCCCCGGGGTGCATCCCGAAGGCGATGTCGCGTTCGAGCGCTGCGCCGCGTTCCTCGCGGCTCACCTCTAACTCGTCAGGCGATGGTCATCAGCTGATGACCGGCGGAGACGGTGGTGCCGGGGTCGGCGTTGACCGAGCCGATGACGCCGTCTTTGTGGGCCTGGATGGGCTGCTCCATCTTCATCGCCTCGAGCACGACGATCAGGTCGCCCTTGACGACCTCCTGGCCCTCGGCGACGGCGACCTTGACGATGGTCGCCTGCATGGGTGCCTTCACCGCGTCGCCGCTGGCGCCTCCGCCGGAGACGGTCGCGGCGTGCGAGCGGCGCGAGGGCGGGGCGACGGCCGGGCGGCCCGTCTGCGGGGCGGATGACACGACCCGGTCGGGCAGGCTCACCTCGAGGCGCTTGCCACCCACCTCCACGACGACGGTGTGGCGCCCTTCGTCGGGCTTCGGAGCATCCGGTTCGCCGTCCCACGCGGGGATGTCGTTGACGAACTCGGTCTCGATCCACCGGGTGAACACGCCGAACTCGCCGCTCTCGGCGGTGAAGGCGGGGTCGCTCACGACCTTGCGGTGGAAGGGCAGCACCGTGGGCATGCCCGCGACCTCGAACTCCTCGAGCGCGCGGCGGGACCTCTCGAGGGCCTCGGCGCGGTCGCGGCCGCTCACGATGATCTTGCCCAGCAGCGAATCGAACGCACCCGACACGGCGTCGCCGGCGGTGACGCCGGAGTCGAGCCGGATACCCGGACCGCCGAAGGTCTTGAAGACGTGGATGGGACCGGGCTGCGGCAGGAAGTTGCGGCCGGGGTCTTCGCCGTTGATGCGGAACTCGATCGCGTGACCGACCGGCTGCGGGTCGTCGTATCCGATCTGCTCGCCCTCGGCGATGCGGAACTGCTCCCGCACCAGGTCGATGCCGGTGACCTCTTCGGAGACCGGATGCTCCACCTGCAGGCGCGTGTTCACCTCGAGGAACGAGATCGTGCCGTCGGCACCGATGAGGAACTCGCACGTGCCGGCGCCGAGGTAGCCCACCTCGCGCAGGATCTTCTTCGACGCGTCGTAGAGGATGCGGTTCTGCTCCTCGGTGAGGAACGGTGCCGGAGCCTCTTCGACGAGCTTCTGGTGGCGGCGCTGCAGGGAGCAGTCGCGCGTGGAGACGACCACGACGTTGCCGGCGGAGTCGGCGAGGCACTGGGTCTCGACGTGGCGCGGCTTGTCGAGGTACTTCTCCACGAAGCACTCGCCGCGGCCGAACGCGGCGATGGCCTCGCGCGTCGCGGACTCGAACAGCTCCGCGACCTCGTCGAACTCGCGCGCGACCTTCAGGCCGCGCCCGCCGCCGCCGTAGGCGGCCTTGATGGCGATCGGCAGCCCGTGCTCGCGGGCGAAGTCGATCACCTGCTCGGCACCGTCGACGGGTCCGGGGGTTCCCGGCGCGAGGGGAGCGCCGACCTTCTCGGCGACGTGACGGGCGGTGACCTTGTCGCCGAGGGCCTCGATGGCCTCCGGCGACGGGCCGATCCAGGTGAGGCCCGCCCCGATGACGGCGCGGGCGAAGTCGGCGTTCTCCGCGAGGAAGCCGTAGCCGGGGTGCACCGCGTCGGCACCGGAGCGTCGTGCGACGGAGAGGATCTTGTCGATGGAGAGGTAGGTCTCCGCGCTGGTGGATCCGTCGAGGGCGTATGCCTCGTCGGCGAGGCGCGCGTGCAGGGCGTCGCGATCCTGGTCGGCGTAGACGGCGACGGAGGACTTTCCGGCGTCGCGCGCGGCGCGGATGACACGGACGGCGATCTCGCCGCGGTTCGCGATGAGGACCTTGGCGATACGAGGCATGGATTTCAGCCTACCGACGGCCTCCGTGGTGGTTTTGACCGGTTCGTACAAATCCCACGAAGAAACGTGGTCTTCCTCGTACAACGTTCGTCGGGCATCCGTCGCGCCAGGATGCCCCCGCGTCACTGCGCGGCCGGGGCCCAGAGGTCGGGCCACGCCACGTCGAGCTCGCGCACGAGGTGCCGCAGGGTCGACAGCGACATCCCCACCACCGTCGACGGGTCGCCCGCCACGCGCGTGATGAACGGCGCGCCGAGGCTGTCGACCGTGAACGCGCCGGCGACCAGCAGCGGCTCCCCGGTCGCGACGTAGGCGTCGATCTCGGCGTCGGTGACGTCGTCGGCGAAGGTGACGGATGCCTCGGCGACGGCGTGGGCCTCCCGCGGCGCGATACCGGGCGCGAGCCGGAACACCGCGTGACCGGAGTGCAGCACACCGGTGCGTCCGCGCATCCCGCGCCACCTCGCCGTGGCGTTCTCAGGCGTGTAGGGCTTGCCGAGGATCTCGCCGTCGAGCTCGAACATGGAGTCGCCGCCGATGACGATGCCGTCGAAGTCGGGCTGCTCGGCGGTGAGCCGGGCTGCGACGTCGGCCGCTTTGCGGCGCGCGAGGAGGAGCACGTGCTCGTCGGGGGAGAGGGTGCGATCCTCGCCGGCCTCCACGGCGGCGACCACGGCCTCCTCGTCGACGTCCGGCGCCGCCGTCTCCGGCGAGATGCCCGCCTGGCGCAGCAGCATGAGGCGGGCGGGCGAGGTCGAAGCGAGGCACACGCGCATGCCACGACGATAGCTGTGACAGGCTCGAGGCATGGACGTCGGCAGCATCCTCGACCTCGACATCACCGGCGTCGCGCACGGCGGCGTGTTCGTCGCCCGCCACGAGGGCCGCGTGGTGTTCGTGCCCGACGCCATCCCGGGGGAGCGCATCAGGGCGCGTCTGACCGAGACGTCGAAGAAGTCCTTCTGGCGCGCCGAGGCGCTCGAGGTCCTGGATGCGGCGCCGGCCCGCCGGCCGCACGTGTGGGCGCCGGCCGACATCGGCGTGCCGCCCGACGAGCGTCCCGGTGGCGCCGACTTCGGCCACATCGAGCTGGATGCGCAGCGCGCACTCAAGCTCGACGTCGTGCGCGACGCGCTCGCGCGCATCGGCCGCCTCGACATCCCGGCGACGATGTCCGCGGCCGCGCCGCTCCACGACGATACCGGCGCGGTGCTCGCCGAGGAGACGCCCGACGGCACCGGATGGCGCACGCGCGTGAGCCTGCACGTCGGCGACGACGGACGGGTCGGGCCCTACGCGCAGCGCAGCCATCGCATCGTTCCCGTCGACTCGCTGCCGCTGGCGACGCCGGCACTCGAGCGCGCCCTCGAGGGCGTCCGGTCCGCGCAGCCGGGCCGCATCGACCTCGTCCAGCCCGCCGACGGCCGGGTGCGCGTCGTGCCGCGACCGGCCGGACAGCGCTCCGACGCGGCGCGCGAAGTGGTCCTGGAGCAGGCGGCAGGGCGATCGTTCCGGGTGGATGCGGGCGGCTTCTGGCAGGTGCATCGCCTCGCCGCCCACACCCTCGCCGGGGTCGTCTCGCAGCGCCTTCGCGAGGTCGCCGGCGACGAACCGGCCGTGGACCCCGACGGGTGGCACCTCGACCTCTACGGCGGCGTGGGGCTCTTCGCCGCGACCCTGGGTGGCTTGGGGGGAGAGAGCGCCCGCATCACGTCGGTGGAATCGGACGAGCGGGCGACCGAGCACGCCGGTCACAACCTCGCCGACTGGGTGGGAGCCCGTGCCGAGACGGCCAGGGTGGACCGATGGGTGTCGGCACTGCGAGCATCCGCGACCGAGCGTGAGCGCCAGCGCCTGGCCCGAGGGGTGGTGCTGCTGGATCCGCCGCGATCGGGGGCCGGGCGCCAGGTCGCCGAAGACGTCGCGGCGCTCGGACCGCGCACGATCGTGTACGTCGCTTGCGATCCCGTGGCCCTTGCACGCGACCTCGCGACCTTCCGCGAGACCGGGTACGTCACCGACCGCGTCGACGCGCTCGACCTGTTCCCGAACTCGCATCATGTCGAGGCCGTCGCCGTGCTGCGACACGAGTGATGGCGTGCGGCCACCCCGACCCCGCGATGGAGCGTTCTCACAGGTAAGGTGATCGCATGACACGGGTGGCCCTCATCGACGATCACGAGTCGGTGCGACTCGGTCTCGAGGCCGGCTGCGCGCGCGAGGGATCGGCGAGCGTGGTGTTCTCCGGCAGCACCGTCACCGACTACCTCTCGTGGCGACAGGAACAGCAGGTCTCACCCGCCGACGTCGTGGTGCTCGACCTCACCCTCGGCGACGGGGCGACCGTGACCGAGAACGTCACGCGACTGGTCGCCGACGGCTCGAGCGTCATCATCCACAGCGTCGCCGACCGCCCGGCTTCCGTGCGCGAGGCGCTCGCCGCCGGGGCGGCCGGAATCGTCAGCAAGTCCTCCCGCATCGACGACGTGCTCCACGCGGTCTCCAGCGTCGCGCAGGGCGAGCCCCTCAACAACGTCGAGTGGGCGAGCGCCGTCGAGGGCGATCGCGATTTCGCCGATGCTCAGCTCTCGGCCCGCGAGCGCGACGTGCTGCGCCTGTATGCGGCGGGTCTGCCGCTGAAGGTCGTCGCCGAACGGCTCGGAGTCGCCTACTCGACGGCCAAGGAGAACATCACCCGAGTTCGCATGAAGTACGTCGACGTCGGACGCCCCGCGCCGACGAAGATCGACCTGCTCCACCGCGCCGTCGAAGACGGGCTGCTCGATCGCCACGCCGACCGCGAGACCTCGCCGTGACCTCACCCCGCCTCCGCACCGACAACCCAGTCGCCGTCGACGAAGCCTGGGGACAGCTCCCGCGCCTGCGAGGAACCGAGCCCGACCTGGGGTCGTTCACGCGCCACCGCATCGAGCGGGTGCTGCAGATCGCCATCGCGCTCGGCTCGGTCTTCCTTGGCCTGCAGGGATTCGTCACCGCCATCGGGACCCTCGCCGCGGGCACCCTCGCGCAGAACGCTCTCGTCGTCATCACCTTCGGCAGCCTTCTCGCCATGCTCGTGGCGTGCGTGCTCGGCCGCGCCGTGCGGATCGCCGCCGGTGTGTTCATCGGCGTGTTCGCCGTGGTGCTCATCGCCTTCCCGATCGTCAACCTCGGGCTCTACACCTCTCCGACCGAGCAGCCGTGGATCTGGTTCCTCATCAACGTCGCGACCGTCTCCAGCGTGCTGGTCTTCCCGCTGCCGGCGCAGATCGCGTGGACGATCCTCACGCCGCTGATGTTCGGCGTTGTCCGGCTCATCGGGGGAGCGTTCGATCCATCGTTCTGGCTGTCGCTCGGCCTCGACGTGTCGTTCGCGCTCATCCTCGGCGGGGTGCTGCTCACCCTGGGGTGGCTGCTGCGATCGATCGCGACGAACGTCGACGAGACGCGTGCTCGTGCCGTCGACTCCTACGCGCGGGCCGCGGCCGCCGACGCGGCCGAAGACGAGCGGGTGGCCGTCGCGGCCCTCATGCACGACAGCGTGCTCGCCGCCCTCATCGCCGCGGAACGTGCCGACACGCCGCGCGAGCAGGCGCTGGCGGTGTCGATGGCGCGCGAGGCGCTCACGCGACTGGCCAACACCGATCGCGACGCGAGCGAGGGCAGCGACGCCGGGCGCACCCCCGACAGCATCGCCGACGAGATCGAGGCGGGTGCGCACGAGATGGGGGCGGATCTCACGATGCATCGTCGTGTCGCGTTCGGTACCGGCGAGGTGCCCGGCCGCGTCGCCCGCTCGATCGTGCTGGCCACGACACAGGCGATCTCCAATTCGCTCCAGCACGCCTCGGCGTCGGGCCTGGAGGTCGTACTCGAGGCCTCGGGGGACCCCGCGGGGATCGTCGTGGAGATCCGCGATGACGGGGCCGGTTTCGACGTCGGCGCCGTGCCGGATGACCGCCTCGGCATCAGGGCGTCGATCATCGCCCGGATGGCCGCCGTCAGCGGAAGCGGCGTGGTCAGTTCGGGTGCCGACGGCACCCGGGTGCGGCTCGAGTGGGCGGGGCCGGTGTCGGCGTGATGAGCGTGCGGAACATCCTCGTCGGCCTTGCGCTGGCCTTCACCGCGTACCTCGCGGCGCGCGGGCTGTGGTGGACCGAGCCGGTGCCGCTGCCGTGGCTGCTGGTGGTCGCGCTGTTCGTCTATCTCGGCACGACGTGGCTGGTGGTGCTGTGGGAGCCGCGCCGGGCCGAGGCCGCGGGAACCGAGCCGATCCCCGAGGTCGACGGCGATGGCGTCGACGAGGCGCTGAGCGCTGCCCGCCGCACCGGTCGCCTTCCCACCTGGGCGGCCGGCCTCGCGCTCGGGGCCGCGATCGCGGTGCCGAACGCGCTGTCGGTGGCCGTCGGCCCCGATCATGTCACCGCTCCGTACGCCACGTGGTACCTCGGCGGGATCGGCGCCCTGATGGTCGTCGTCATGGTCCGCCGACGCCCGTGGGTCGCGTGGCTCGGCATCATCGCGCTCGGCGTGACGGCCTCGGTGTGGATGGGGCCGGTGACGGCGCTCGGCCTCGGACTCGTCGGCTCGGTCGTGTGGGTCGCCGTGGCGCAGATGCTCATGCTGTCCCTGGACCGCGCGGCACGAGACACGGCGCAGCTGACCACGCTGCAGCGCGCGGCATCCGGTGTGGAGGCTTCGCAGAGCGTGCGGCAGCGCGAGCGTCGCACGAAGGTGCAGCGCGCACTCGCGATCGCGGGCCCGGTGCTGATGCGCGTGGTCGCCGAACGCGGCCGTCTCACCGAAGACGAACGGCTCGGCGCCCGCATCGCCGAGGGCAGCCTCCGCGACGAGCTGCGGGGACCGCGTCTCCTCGACGACGACGTGCGGGCCGAGCTCGAGCGACTCCGACGCCGCGGATCGACCGTGACGGTGCTCGACGAGGGAGGCCTCGACCGCGTCGACGAGGTGACGCTGTCGGTCATCCGCGGCCAGCTCGCCGAGACGCTGCGCGAGGCGACGTCGGAGCGCCTGTACGTGCGCACCTCGCCGCACGAGAGCGTGGCCGTGACGGTCGTGGGCCGTTCCGGCGCCGGCGCCGCGCTCTCCGACGAAGACGCCGTGGACCTCTGGCGCGAGATCGCCCACCCCCGCCGCTGAC
>NZ_DEPK01000208.1:0-3125 GCF_002358725.1 Microbacterium sp. UBA3394 | reverse complement strand
CCGCTCGAACGATTGCCGATGTAGCGCACCGGGTCGAGCGGTTCGCGGGTGCCACCGGCGCTGACCACCACGCGAACACCGGCGAGGTCTTTCGGCGCGAGCACGGTCATGGCGATGTCGGCGATCTCATCCGGCTCGGTCATGCGCCCCGGCCCGGAATCACCGCCGGTGAGCTCTCCGTCGGCAGGGCCCACGATGTGCACGCCGCGGTCGCGCAGCGTCGCGATGTTGGCGCGGGTCGCGGGGTGCTGCCACATCTCGGTGTGCATGGCCGGAGCCACGACGACCGGGGCGGTGGTCGCGAGTAGGGTGGTGCCCAAGAGGTCGTCGGCGAGTCCGGCGGCCGTTTTCGCGAGGAAGTTCGCCGTCGCCGGTGCGACGACCACGAGGTCGGCGGACTGGCCGAGGGAGACATGCCGAACGCGGGCGACGTCATCGTGCACCGATGTCGTCACCGGGTTGCGGCTGATCGCCTCCCACGTGGTCAGTCCGACGAACCACAGGGCGTCGTCGGTGGGGATCACGTGCACGTCGTGCCCCGCCTTCACGAAGCGGCGCACGAGGTGGACGGACTTGTAGGCGGCGATGCCACCGGTGACGCCGACGACGATGAACACGCTTCGATCTTGCCACCGCCTCACCCGAGCCGACCGAGGAGACCCGCATGTGCACGGTGATCGTGAGCGTCCCGAGCGCGCCCGGCGCCCCCACGCGGTTGCTGGCCGTGCGCGACGAGGATCCCGCCCGGCCCTGGAATCCGCTCGGGGCGTGGTGGCCCGAGCGCGACGACCGCATCGTGGGCGTGCGTGACGTGCGCGCCGGCGGTGCCTGGCTGGCGGCGCTGCCGGATGCGGGCCGGCTGGCGGTGCTGCTCAACCGTGCCGATGTCTCGGACCGACCCGAGGCCGATTTGGTCTCGCGCGGGGTTCTCCCCCTGGATGCGGTGCAGGGCTCGGTTCCCTCGGGCGACCCGCGCACGCACGGCTTCAATCTGGTCGACGTCGACGGCTCAGCGGTGCGCGTGGTGTCGTGGGATGGGCGCGACCTCCGTTCGCGGAGCCTCGAGCCGGGTGTCCACATGCTCGCCCACGACGATGTCGACGACGCCTCCACCGCACGCATCGCCGCGTGGCTCGACGCGTTCCGCGCGGCGTCCGGCCGACCCGACGCCTGGATCGAAGCATGGCTGGGCGTGCTGGACCGCTCCGCGGAGCTCTCCCCCGACGACGATCGCGCGATCATCCGCGACAATCGCCCGCACGGGTATCCGACGCAGTCGCTGCTGCTGTGCGCGGCGGAGCTCACGTCTTCGGGGGTGGATGTGCGCTACGGCGAGCTGGACCACCCTGCCCGGTGGACGCATCCGTCGTGGGTCTGACCACCGACCGGACTCGGGCCGACGGCGGGCGCCTCAGGCGCCGATGAGCATCGCGGACACCCGCTCGAGAGCGTCGGGCACGAGCCGGTAGTACGCCCAGGTGCCCCGCTTCGACCGGTGGAGGAATCCGGCCTCCGTGAGCACCTTCAGGTGGTGCGAGACCGTCGGCTGGGACAGCCCGATCGGATCGATGAGATCGCACACGCACGCTTCCTGATCCGCATGGGAGGCCACGAGCGACAGCAGTCGCAGCCGTGCCGGATCCGCGAGCGCCTTCAGCGTGGCGGCCATCCGCTCCGCCTCGTCGGGGCCGATCGGCGCCCTCTTCAGGGGCGCGCAGCATGCCGCGCCCTGCGTGACATCGGTGACCTCGAGCATCGCTACCATATATCGATAGTAGTAAATATTGACAGGTTTCGATACCCGACGTCATACTGTGCATCGACACTCATCGATATCCTGCGGAGGCCACCATGACGTTGCTCGAACTGACGCCGAGAGTCGAGGCGGACGATCCGCGGACGGCGCTGCCGGTGGTCATCATCGGCGCCGGCCCGGTCGGGCTCGCCGCAGCAGCGAATCTCGCCGAGCGGGGCAGGGACTTCGTCGTCGTCGAGGCCGGCGACCGCGTCGCCGCATCCATTCGACTCTGGGGCCACACGCGACTGTTCTCCCCGTGGCGGCACGTCGTCGATCCGGCTTCCCGACGTCTGCTCGAAGCGTCCGGCTGGACGATGCCGGCCGATGAGCGCCGATCGCCCACGGGCCACGAACTCGTGGACGCATACCTGGAGCCCCTCGCCGCACTGCCGCAGATCGGGCCGCGCATCCGGTTCGGCACGCGCGCGATCGCCGTGACGCGGAAGGGGATGGACCGCACGCGCACCGCCGGCCGCGCTCGAGCGCCGTTCCTGCTCCGCGTGCGGACTGCCGAGGGGATCGTCGAGGAACTGACGGGCCGCGCGGTGGTCGATGCGTCCGGCACCTACGCGACGCCGAATCCGCTCGCTTCGTCCGGGCTGGATCCGCTGGGCCTCGCCGATGTCACCGGACTCGTGCACCATGCGCTTCCCGACGTGCTCGGCACCGAGCGGGCGTCGTTCGCGGGAAAGCACACCGTCGTCGTCGGCGCCGGCCACTCGGCGTCGAACACCCTGATCGCCCTTGCCGAGGTGGCAAGAACCGAGCCGGCGACACGGGTGACGTGGCTCATCCGCAATGCCTCCGCGATCCGTGTCTCCTCGTCGTCGGACGACGAGCTCGCCGATCGCGCCGCCCTCGGCTCTCGCGTGGAGCAGTTGGTCCACGCCGGACGCATCGCGGTGATCGACTCGTTCGAGCTCTCACACCTGGAATCGACCGACGTCGGCGGGGTGACCGTGGTCGGCACCCGCCACGACGAGCCGGCCCACGTGGACGCCGACGGCGTGGTGAACGCGACCGGTTTCCGCCCCGACCTCAGCATGCTGCGCGAGATCCGAGTCGAGCTCGATGACGTCGTCGAGGCCCCGCGCCGGCTGGCGCCGCTCATCGACCCGAATGTGCACTCGTGCGGCACGGTCGCGCCCCACGGGTTCGCCGAACTCCGGCACGCGGAGCCGGGGTTCTTCCTGGCCGGCATGAAGTCCTACGGCCGGGCACCGACGTTCCTTCTCGCGACCGGGTATGAGCAGGTCCGCTCCATCACGGCATGGCTCGACGGCGATGCACCCGCCGCAGCAGAGGTTCGGCTCACCCTGCCCGCGAC
>NZ_DEPK01000217.1:0-9790 GCF_002358725.1 Microbacterium sp. UBA3394 | reverse complement strand
CCGCCCTCGGCGCAGCCCGGCGGCACGGCGAAGACGGCGGACCCGATCGGCGTCGTCCACTCGTTGAGCAGATCGAGTTCGTCGAGGCGCCGCTGGATGGGCGTGAACTGCTTGTCGACGTCTGCCTGGAACGACACGAAGATGAGCCCGGAGTCCGACACCCGGTCGCCGGTGGGCGCCTCGTCGTAGTTGTAGGCGCGCCGGAAGATCCGCTGCGTCGGGTCGTCGGGTCGGGACCGCCGCATGTGCGAGAACTCCGGGATCACGGGGAACCCGATGGCCGTGGTGGCTTCGAAGTCGGGCTCGTCGTGCTCCGCGGTGCCCGTCAGCGGCGCACCGTTGGACAGATAGCGGCCGACGGACTGCTCCCGCCCGGGCCGATCGAGCTGGTCCCACGTGTCGAGGTCCATCTGGATGCGGCGCACGACCGCGCCGGTGCCGCCGGCCATCCAGCCTTCGGTGTTCCACACCACGGTGTCGAACTCACTCGTGCCCGGCTGCGGATTGGCCGTGCCGTCGACCTGGCCGAACAGATTGCGCATCGTCGTGCCGGGGGCGACCGAGCCGTAGGCGCGACGGAAGCCGTGCTGCGTCCACTTCACGTCGGCGAAGCTGCGCGCATCCTTCAGCAGCATGCGCGTGGCGTGGGCGACGGTCGTCGGGTCGTCGCCGGCGAACTGGATGAGCAGGTCGCCCTCGCTGAACTCCGGCTGCAGCTTGTCGATGCCGAACGCGGGCAGCGGCGCGAGCCAGGCGGGTCCGGTCCCGCCCGCGCGTGCGACGAATCCGGGACCGAAGCCGAACGTCACCGTGAGGCGCGCCGGCGGGGAGGCCATCTCGGGTTCGGAGTCGGCGAGTGCCGCCTCCCCCTGCGTCAGGCGCGACGCATCATCGGTGAGGACCTGCATGAGACGGCGGAGCCCGTCGCGGTCGACGTCGTCGTGCAGGCTCAGGCCCACGAAGGTGCCGTGCGCCTGGGCGTCGGTGTCGACGCCGGCCTGATGTGCTCCGTAGAAGGGCACCACGGTGTCGCCGTTCAGCGGCACCGAGGCGGATGCGCTCGGAGAGTCGTTCTGGGAGAGGGCCAGGTCGGCGCCGATCGCGGCAGCGGCGCCGACGCCGGCGACAGCTCCCCCGAGGAGGAACTGCCGCCGGGTCGAGCCGGATCGGCCCGCGCCCTTGTCGGGCGCGGCCATCAGCTGTCGTCCGACCCGCTCGTGTCGGACTCGTCCATGTCCATGTCCATCTCGGAGTCGTCGCCGACGTAGTTCTCGTTGGCGCCCGAGTAGTCCTTCACCGGGGCCGTGAACTCCACCGTCGAGTCGTCGGCGAAGGTCAGCGTGAAGGTGACCTCCTCGCCGGCCACGATGGGCTGCTCGAGCCCCATCAGCATGATGTGGCTGCCGCCGGGCTCGAGCGCGTAGGTGCCCTCGGCGGGGATGACGAAGCCGCCGTCGATCGGCTGCATGACCATCTCCCCGGTCTCGTCGGTGACCGTCTCGTGCAGCTCGATCATCGGGGAGACCTCCGTCGAGGCGGCGACGACGGTGATGTCTTCGCCGGAGGAGTTCTCCAACTCCCCGAAGGCCGCCGACATGCCGGACTCGGCGGACTTCACCCACGCGTCGCTGATCGCGAAGGAGTCCGCCTGGGTGGCGGCCTCGGTGTCGGCGGCGGGCGTCGAGGTGGACGCACAGCCGGCGAGCAGAAGTGCGCCCGCTGCCAGGAGCACGCCGAAACGAGAGGTGGTGCGGATGGTCGTGTTCACAGGATTGCCTTTCAGTGTGCGATGGCGACGGGTCACGACTCGTCGCCGGTGCCGGCCTTTCGCCGGCGGGTGAGGGAGATGAGCGCGAAGGCGGCGACCGCGACGGCCGCCCCACCCGCGCCGATGAGCACGAGACGCATCGCGCCCGCGCTCTCCTGTGTGCTCTGACTCTGCGACGACGCCGGGTCGCCGACGCTGTCACCCGTACTCGCGGTCGTGTCGGTCGCGGCCCGCTCGAGAGGCTCGGCATCACCGATCGTGAACGGCACGAGACCGCTGATCGGATGGCCGTCCTCGGAGACGACGCGCCAGCGCACCTCGTATCCCGCTTCCGGCATATCCGGCTCGAGCGCGATCGTCACGACGTTGTCGCTCCGCTCGGGCTCGCCGTCGGCCCAGTCATGGCCATCGGCGTCGGCGACGACGACGGCCGCCCCCATCGGGAGGATCTCACCCGAGAAGGTGAGCGTCACCGACTCGGGAGCCACGGCGAGCTGCTCGTCCGTGGCCGGGGTGCTCGAGATCAGTTCGTCGTGCGCGGCGGCGGGGGCCGCGACGACGACGGTGGATCCGAGCACGATGCTCGTCGCGGCAACCGCCGTGACGAGGCGCGTGCGGATGCGGAACATCGACGACGCCCTTCTGCGCACGATCGTGCGCGAGTACTCCGCTCGGCCTCGGCCGAGCGCGAAGGATCCGTCGCCCGGAACGGACGACGGCGGTGGTCAGAGCACTCGGAGGGCGGGCGGTCCGCGGCGCCGCAGGGGCGCCAGGCGGGGGGCGTCGTCGACCGACGGAGCAACGACGAAGAGAGGGGCGCGGGGCGCATCCGGAACCGGGGAGAGCACGGCGACGGGCTGACGCCGGCGCCACCACGCGACCAGCTCGCCGGCCAGGGTGCGCAGCGCGGCGAGAACCCGCTCGCCTCGGTGCAGCGCCGCGACCGTGACGACGGCCGCGAGCACGTGCCAGCCCCACATGGCGGCATCGGCATACAACGCGGCGGTCGTCTCGCCGGACAGCGGCGCCAGCGTGATCGCACCGTGGTGGTGGCCGCCGGCCGTCACCGCCCCGGCATCGGCCGCGCCGAGCACGAACAGCACGTGGAAGAGCACCTGACTGAGCGTGACCGACAGCGACAGGCGGAAGACGGAGAGGCGTCGACCGGCCAAGAGAGTGCAGACGAACACCCACAGCACCCACGGCACGACGATGCCGAGCCATCCGGGCATCGCACCGCCACCGGCGACGTGGGACAGCAGCGCGACGAATGTCGCGACGGATGCGGCGACGAGACCACGAGCGACCCGAGGTGCCCGTGACTGACGCATGGTCCCCATTGTCGCACCTCCGCCGGGGGAGGTGAGTCCTCACTCGTCGAGCGAGTGCCCCAGCACGGAGAGGGTGGCCGAACGGGCGTCGCGACCCTGGTCGCCGCGGCGCGCGACCAGAAGGCCCACGACCGATTCGGTGACGAGCATGAGCGAGGCTCGGGAGGCGTGCTCCAGCTCTTCGCGGAAGGATCCGCGCACCGGGGGGATCACGAGCGCGATGTCGGCGGATTCGGCGACCGCCGACCGCGCGAAGGAGGTGATCGCGATCACGCGGGCGCCGCTCTCGCGTGCCGCGGTCATGACCGCGAGCGTCGCACGGTTGACCCCCGACCCCGAGATGACAAGGCAGACGGCGCTCGCGCCGAGTTGGCGGGCCGCGATCTCCTGTCCGAGGGTGTCCGGCAGGTACTCTGCGGGGCGTCCGGCGGCCGTCAGGCGCAGCACCATGTCCAGTCCGAGCGGTGCGGACAGGCCGTTCGCGGCCACCAGCACTCGCGTCGCGCCGTCCAGGGCGCCGACGAAGCCTTCGAGCTGGTCGTCGGTGAGGGCGGTGACCGTCTGCGGCAGGCGCGCGCTGAAGGCATCCACCTCGGCTCGCAGCGCGCCGAGCATCGAGCCGTCGCTCGTCACGGCGGGGGCCGCCGATCCGCGTGCGAGCTCACGGGCGAGGGCCACCCGCAACTGCGGATAGCCGTCGTAGCCGAGAGTCTGCGCGGTCCGGATGACGGTGGCACGGCCCACCCCGACGGCCTCGGCGACCTCCTGCGCCGACCGGTCGATGGCCGACTCGATGTCGGCGGCGATCGCCTCGGCGACCCGTCGCTCACTGGGCTGCATCGAGGGGGCGAGGGCGGCGACGCGCGCGCTCGGGGGCGCGTCAGAGGATCCGACCCAGGTCACGTGCGCCCGCCCCCTCCATGATCCGGCGGCGAATCGCGCCGGAGATCGCATCCATGAGCATCGTGGCCGCGACCACGACGATCAGGAGCATGCCGACCGTATCCCACTCTCGGAAGTTGGTGTAGTTCGACAGCATGTTGCCGATGCCGCCCGCGCCGATGAGGCCGAGCACCGCCGACGTGCGGATGTTGATCTCGAACCGGTAGAGCGCGAAGGACATCAGGCCGGGCGCGGCCGCCGGCCACAGCGCCCAGCGGGCGACCTCGGTGGTGGTGCCCCCTGCCGCGCGGACCGCCTCGGATGCGCCCTCCTGCACCGCCTCGATCGTCTCGTAGGTCCACTTGCCCTGGGTGCCGATGCCGGCGAGGCCGAGCGCGAGCGCTCCGGTGAACGGGGTGAGACCCGTGACCGTGAGGAGGATCAGCGCGATCACGACCTCCGGCACGGCACGGATGACGGCGAACAGGCCTCGCAGCGGGATGCGCACCCACACCGGTCCGACGCCTCGCGCAGCGAGCATCCCGAGGGGAATAGAGAACACCACGCACAGGATGGCGCCGAGCCACGCCATCGAGATCGACCGCCACGTCTCCACCAGAGCGCGGGGAAGCCGCTCCCAGTTCGGATCGACGAACATGAGCGTGCCGTAGTGCCAGACCTCACCCGGGATCGCGAGCAGGTCCGCCCACGTCACGTCGAGGCCGGTCGTCGACAGCATCACGATCGCGCCGACCACCAGCGCCGTGAGGGTCGGGATGAGCTTCGACGGGCGGGGCGGCACGCGCAGCGCCGCACGCGGCGGGGCGGAAGCGGTGAGGGTCATACGAGCCTGCGCCTCAGGAAGTTCGAGAACCATTCGATGGCGATGACGACCACGAGGATCTCGAGGATGATGATCGCCACGTCGTCGTAGGCGAAGAAGGCGCGGCGTTCGTCGAGGAGCCGCCCGACGCCGCCCGCGCCGACGATGCCGAGGATCGCCGAGATGCGCACGTTGAGCTCCAGCGCGTACAGCCACTGGTTGGCGAACAGCGGCCACGACTGCGGCAGTGCCGTCACCCGGTTGATCTGGCTCTGCGTGCCTCCGGCCGCTCGCCCCGCCTCCATGTACGGGTGGTCGGCGGAGTCGATGGCCTCGGAGACGAGCTTGACGACGATGCCGATGTCGAACAGGAACAGCGTCAGCAGGCCCGGGAGGGCGCCGACGCCGACCATCGCGACGAGGATCGTCGCGTAGACCAGATCGGGCACGGCGCGGACCACGTTGATCACCGCGCGGACGAGCCGCCGCGTGAATCCGTTCGGGTTCGTCGGACGCGCCGCCCACAGTGTCAGCGGCACCGAGACCACCACGGCGGCAGCCGCGCCCACGATCGCCATCTGCACGGTCTCCAGCACCGGCTGGATGGTGCGCGGCACGAACGAGAAGTCCGGCTGCAGCAGCTGACCGACCTTGTCGGCGCCGTTCCGCCAGTTCTGCACGATCGCGCCGAAGTCCAGCTCGACGCCGCCGATCGCAGGCAGACACGTGGCGACGGTGAAGGCGGTGAAGGCCAGCGCGATGAGCGCCACGCGCAGCCGCTGCGTCGGCTTCGGCGGCACCCGCAGGTGTGCACCCGACATCTCAGGCCTCCATGCGGTCGCGCGACTGAATGGGACGACCGTAGATCTGCTCGAAGTCGGTGTCGGTCGCCTCCCCCGCGGGGCCGTCGTAGACGAGCTCCCCGTCGCGGAGGCCGATCATGCGGGTGGTGTACTGCCGCGCCAGGTCCATCAGGTGGATGTTCACCAGCACCGTCAGCCCACGATCGACGTTGATGCGGCGCAGGTCGTCCATGACGGCGTGCGCCGTCGGCGGGTCGAGGCTCGCCACCGGCTCGTCGGCGAGCATCACCGCCGGCTCCTGCGTGAGGGCCCGCGCGATCGCGACCCGCTGCTTCTGACCGCCCGAGAGCGCGCCGGCGCGCATCCATACCTTCTCGAGCATGCCGACCGAGTCCAGTGCCGTGAGGGCGAGATCGCGATCGCGGGCCGATGTGACCCCGAGCACCGTGCGATAGGTCGGCGTGTGGGCGAATCTGCCGACGAGCACGTTGCGGTAGACGCTCGTGCGCTCGGCGAGGTTGAAGCCCTGGAAGATCATGCCGATGTGGCCGCGGAGTTCCCGCAGCCGTCGGCCCCTCAGGCCGGTGACCGTCGTCGACCCGACGGCGACCGTGCCACTGCTCGGCTCGACGAGCCCGTTGACGGTTCGGATGAGCGTCGACTTGCCGGAGCCCGACAGGCCCACGATCGAGACCATCTCGCCCGCGGCGATCTCGGCCGAGACGTTCTTGAGAGCCCGCGTGCCGTTCGGATAGGTGACCGAGACGTCGTCGAGCCGGATGGACCACGGCGTGGAGGCCGGGGCGACCCCGACCTCCACGCCGTGCGTGTCTTCACGCATGTGAGGTGTGCCCGAGGGGATCAGCCGGCGAAGGTCGCGAGGATCTCGCCGTAGCGGTCGATCTCCTCCTGCGCGGTGTCGGCGGTCCAGTCCGAGAGTCCGACGAGGTCGAACATGACGGTCGCGGCCTCCTCCGACGAGTCGGCGTACTCGTCCATGAGGGTGGTGAGCTCTGCGACGAGGTCGGCGGGCAGGCTCGGGGCGACCGCGACGCCGCCGTTGGGGATCATGTCGGTGTAGGCGAAGGCGACCACCTTCTCGGCGATGTCCGGGACCTCCTCGGTCACCGTGGTGCGCGCATCCCAGTAGGCGAAGCCGACCTCGGCATCGCCGTTGGCGACCGCCAGCACGGCGTTGTTGTTGCCCTCGACCGGGATCTGCTCGATGTCGGCGTCGGTGTCGATGCCCGCCTCGCGCATGGTCACGACCGGGTACTGGTAGCCCGCGGGCGACGTCGCCGCCTGCAGCGCGACCTCGGTGCCCGGTTCGATCTTCGAGAAGGCCTCGATGGCCGCGGGCCCGCTGCCCATGGCGGAGGCGCCCGCCTCCTCGATGCCGTTGCAGTAGGACAGCTCGATGCCGCTGGCGTCGTACGTCGCCATGACGGGCTCGTCGTCGCAGTAGGTGTCGGGGTCGTTGGTGTACGCCACCGACGCGTACGAGGTGGCGCCGAAGCGCACGTCACGCAGGATCAGCTCCGCGTCGTAGCGCTCGATGGCGTTGTAGAGCGATCCGGCGTCGGTGATGACCACCTGCGCCTGGTCGGCGCCGAGGGCCTCGACCGTCGCGGCGTAGTCGGTGGCCACGACGCCCTCGACCTCGATCCCGAGGTTGTCGGACAGGTAGGTGGTGAGCGGGTCGAGCGCCTCGGCGAGGTCTTCGCCCTCGACCGAGGGGACGAGCGAGATGGTGATCGACTCGGGCCAGGCGGTCTCGGTGTCGGCGGCGTTCGAGGTGTCGGCGTCGGTGCTGGAGCATCCGGCGAGGGCGAGAAGCGCCACGGCGGCGACGCTGGTGGCGAGCAGGGAGGTGCGCATGTCGAGCAGGCCTTTCGGGTGTGGGTGTGAGGGAGTGTCAGGCGGTCAGGTGAGCGGGAGACGAGCCGGATGCCGCCGCGGCGGTCCAGGCGCGAAGATCGTCGGAGAGGTCGGCGATCGTGCGCCCGCGCAGCGTTGCGGGGAACGGCGAGGAGTCGCAGGTGGCGCCCACGAGCGCCGTGTCGGCACCGAGAGCCGCCGCGGGGGCCAGGTCGAACTCGGCGATGTCGCCGATCGAGAGCACGGGGCCGTCCTCGAGTGCGCCGCGGATCACGGCCGACAGTCCGTCCGGCTTGCCGACGGTGAAGTGCATCGCCGAGAAGAGGTCGGCGATGCCCCAGTCGGCGAGGAGCTCCCGCACGCCGGCGTCGGGAGCATTGGTCGCCAGCACGAGCCGGGCGTCGCCGGCGAGGTCGCGCAGGAGGTCGGCGATTCCGGCCGGGGGTGCCACCGGCGCCGCCGGGGTGCCGAGCACGTCACGGCTGGTCTCGTAGGCCGCGCTGACGTCGTCGGAGGCGATGCCGGCGTGCTCCGCGGCGGTTCCGACGGCGTGGTACCCGTCGCGGTATCCCGAGTCTCCCGCCGCGAAGGAGGCGAGTTCCGCCTCGGCCGTGGTGAGGAAGCCGTCACCGGCGACCCGGGCGAGGGAGCGGGCGTAGGCGACGATCGGTCCGTCGCCGAGGGCGAGCGTTCCGTCGAGGTCGAAGACGATGGTGCCAATCACGTGGGTCCCTTCCGCGCCCATGTGGACGCAGCGTCCAAACTAGACCGCCATTGTGGACGGAATGCTCACCGGCAGATGAACAACCGGTTACGAGGCCTGCGGATGGGCTCCCCCGCCGTCGACAAAACAGGAGATTTCGCGGCGACCAGGCGTGATGACCCTGTTTCCCGCGGCCACGGCGCCGATCTCCTGTTTTGTTGACGCGAGAACCCACGTACCGGCGCGGAAACGGCGCCGAGCGGGCGCGGTAGGGGCGCGGAGTGGGCACGGAAACGGCGCGTCGGGGCGGTGTCAGACGCGGCGGGCGCCCGAGAACCGCGTGATCAGGCCCGGGTGGTCGAACGGCATCGCGAGGACGGAGTCGGGTGCTCGATCGGCGAGGTCGGCGAATCCGGCCGCGGCGAGCAAATCGTCGTCGAGGGCGAGCAGCTCGGCCCCGACGAGAGGCCAGGGCTCGTGCTCGTTCGCGGCCCAGATCGTGCGGCCGAGATGCCGCTCGTGAAACCCCCATCGCGCGGTGAGGAACCGGGACAACGGCGTGTCGACCGCGGTCTCGCCGATCGCCACGCGGATGCGCGTGCGCGGCTCTCCGGGTCGTCCGCTCGAGGATCGACGCCGTGAGCGGAACTCCCGCACCCGCGCGCCGGGCTCATCGCGCATGCCGATCTGCGACCACCGGTAGGGGAGTCCGAAGAGGGCTCGCGCGGTGAGCACGGGGAGGAGGTGCTCGGCCTCCAGCGTCTGGAAGACGACGCCGCGCCTTCCGGCGGCATCCACGCCATAGGTGCGGACGTTGATCTCGCAGAAAGTGCCCAGGCGCGGCACCGGCCCGAAGGGCAGGAACCGGAAGTCGGACAGCACGAAGGGGACGAGGGCGATCCAGGCCGACCCGTCGAACACATCGGGTTCGACACCGGCCGGCAGCAGCGGCCGGATTCGGTCGAGATCCACCCGCCAGTGCAGGAACACGGCACGGCTCCAACGCTGGGCGATCCGTGCCCGTCCGGGCAGTGCGGGCGCGCCGGGCTCGAGCAGCGGCATGTCGGAGCGGGTCATCGACTCGGGTCGATCAGCGTCATGCCGGCCGGCGACGACCGGTCGAGCACGGGCAGGAGGGCGGCGGCGTCATCGAGCGAGACGACCGCTTCGACGAGGTCCTGCGGACGCAGATCGCCGCGCTCGATGAGCGACAGCATCGCCGGATAGTCGACGGCGGCCATGCCGTGGCTGCCGAGCACGTCGAGTTCCCACGCGATCGCGCGCGCCATCGGCACCGGCGACAGACCCGTGGGGCTCGGCAGCAGTCCCACCTGCACGTGGCGTCCGCGCCGGCGCAGCGACAGCACGGCATCGGCGCAGGTCTGCTCCGACCCGACGGCATCCATCGACACGTGACTTCCGCCGTCGGTCAACGACCGGATGCGCGCGGGCACATCGTCGCCGGCCGGCACGACGTGGTCGGCGCCGAGTCGCACGGCCGTCTGCCGCGCGCGTTCACTGCGGTCGACGGCGACGACCCGCGCGCCCAGCGCCTTGGCGATCATCACGGCACTGAGGCCCACTCCGCCGGCGCCGACGATC
>NZ_DEPK01000247.1:0-6202 GCF_002358725.1 Microbacterium sp. UBA3394 | reverse complement strand
GGCGCATCCGCCGGTGACGCCGCGCAGCATCGGCGCTACCATGGACACGATGTCTCGGAAAACGCTTCCCGACTTGTCGGACGCCATCGACGGCCAGCGCCCGACCCGGTCGGTGCTCCGGCTGCTGCTGCGGCGACCGTGGCGGATGCTCGTGGCGGTTCTCGCGTTCGCCCTCAAGGAGATCCCGCTGTGGTTCCTGCCGGTGATCACCGCCGCGATCATCGACATCGTCGCCGACGGCGGCGACGTCTCCGCCCTGCTGTGGTGGTTCGTGCTGGCGGTGGTGCTCCTCGCCCAGAACTACCCGAACCACATCCTCTACACGCGGCAGTTCATGACCGTGGTGCGCGACACCGGCGCCGATCTGCGCAACGCTCTCGCGCAGCGCCTCCAGAGCCTGTCGATCGGATACCACTCCCGCATCAGCTCCTCGATCGTGCAGACCAAGGTCGTGCGCGACGTCGAGAACGTCGAGCTGATGCTGCAGCAGGTGACCCACCCGCTGCTGTCGGCGACGATGGTGATGATTGGGGCCCTCGCGATGACCGCGATCGCGGTGCCGCAGTTCCTTCCCGTGTACGGCCTCGCCGTGCCGATCGCGATCGGCATCCGCTACGGCCTGCGCAAGCGCTCGCGCAGCCGCAACGAGCTGTTCCGGCGCGAGGTCGAGGTGCTCTCGGCGCGCGTGGGCGAGATGGCCTCGCTCATGCCGGTGACCCGTGCGCACGGCCTCGAGCGCACGGCCGTCACGCGCGTGGCGACCGGCGCAGACGGGGTGCGACGCGCGGGGCTCAACCTCGACATGCTCAACGGACACGTCGCCTCGATCTCGTGGGTCGCGATGCAGCTGCTCGGAGTCGGCTGCCTCGTGCTGGCCGCGGTCTTCGCCCTGACCGGGTTCCTCCCGATCACCCCCGGTGAGGTCGTGCTGCTGTCGACCTACTTCACGCTCCTGACCCAGGGGCTGACCCAGCTGCTCATGCTGATCCCGGTGGGTGCCCGCGGGCTGGAGTCGGTGCGCTCCATCGCCGAGGTCATGCAGGAGCCCGACCTCGAGATGAACGAGGGCAAGCGCCCCGTCGACGCCGTCCGCGGCGAGATCACCCTGGCGCAGGTGTCGCACCGCTACCCCGGCGCCGACGAGGATTCCCTGCACGAGGTCGACCTGCGCATCCCCGCGGGACAGACCGTCGCCTTCGTCGGCTCGAGCGGGTCGGGCAAGTCGACCATGCTGAACCTCGTGCTGGGCTTCCTCCGCCCCACGGGTGGACGCATCCTGCTCGACGACGTCGACATGCAGGAGCTGGACCTGCGCACGGCGCGCCGGTTCGTGTCGGTGGTGCCGCAGGAATCGGTGCTGTTCGAGGGGACGATCCGCGAGAACATCGGATACGGCCTCGACGACGTCTCCGAAGAGCTGATCCTGCAGGCGCTCGCCGATGCGAACGCCCTGGAGTTCGTGCAGGCGCAGACGCACGGCCTCGACACCCTCGTGGGCGAGCGCGGTGCGCGCCTGTCGGGCGGTCAGCGTCAGCGCCTCGCGATCGCCCGCGCGCTCATCCGCGACCCGCGCATCCTGCTCCTGGACGAAGCCACGAGTGCGCTGGACCCCGAGTCGGAGCAGCTGGTGAAGGAGGCGCTCGGTCGCCTCATGGCCGGGCGCACCACCCTCATCGTGGCCCACCGGCTGTCGACCATCCGCCAGGCGGACCGCATCGTCGTGCTCGAACGCGGACGCATCGTCGAGCAGGGGAATCACGCCGAGCTGCTCGATCTCGAGGGCCGCTACGCCGACCTGCACCTCACGCAGGCCGGATCGATCTGAACCGACACCGACTCGAGGAGGAGTCTTCGTGACCACCGCATCCCCACCGCTGCGGGCCGGCATCATCGGCACCGGCGCCATCGCCCGGGCCCACGCGACCGCGATCGCCGAGCTCGACCCCCGGATCACCCTCGTCGGCGTCGCCGATCTCGACCCCGCGCGTGCGGTCGAGTTCGCGGATCGCTTCGGCGGACCGGCGACCTACGCGACGGCGGATGAGCTGCTCGCCGCCGCGGACCTCGACATCGTCTCGGTGTGCACACCGCCGCAGACCCATGCGCCCCTCGCGATCGCGGCGATGCGGGCGGGCGTGCCGGTTCTCGTGGAGAAGCCCACCGCGCTCAGCCTCGCCGAGGTCGATGAGCTCGCCGCCGTCAGCGAGGCGACCGGCGTTCCGATCCTCACGGTCTACCAGCACCGGTTCGGCGCGGCGGCGCTGCGGCTGCGCCGGCTGGTCGCCGACGGCGCCCTCGGACGCCCCCTGGTGGCCACGTGCGAGACGCTCTGGCACCGCCCCGACGAGTACTTCGCCGTGCCGTGGCGCGGGCGCTGGGACACCGAGGGCGGCGGACCCACGATGGGGCACGGCATCCACCAGTTCGACCTGCTGCTGAGCATCCTGGGGCCGTGGTCCGAGGTGTCGGCCATGGCCGCACGGCAGTCGCGGCCGACCGACACCGAGGACGTGTCGCTGGTGCTCGCCCGGTTCGACAACGGCGCCCTGGCCACCGTCGTCAATTCGGTCGTGTCGACGCGCGAGACCACGCGGCTGCGCGTGGACTTCGCCTTCGCGACGGTGGAGCTCGAGCACCTCTACGGCTACACCGAGGCCGACTGGCGGTTCACCCCGGCTCCCGGCCACGAGCACCTCGCCGATCTCTGGCGCACGGGCGCCGACGGCGACGATGTCGTGAGCGGGCACCGCCTGCAGTTCGCGGCGATCATCGACGCCCTCGCCGGCGGCGGCGAACCGGAGGTGTCGATCGTGGATGCGCGACGCACGCTGGAGTTCGCCGCGGCGACCTACGCCTCGGCCTTCCGCGGCGTGCGGGTGGCGGCGGGAGAGATCTCGGGCGACGATGCCTTCATGACCCGGATGGACGGCGACGGCGCGCCCTGGGCGCCGGTGAAGGAGACCGCGGCATGACGCTCACGATCACGCGCGAGGACACCCGGCTGAGAGTGACCGCCGACGCGGTCGAGATCGCGACCTACGTCTTCGGCGCCGACGCGCCGGCCTTCGAGGGACCCAAGCCCTACCTGCATCCGATCCGCGCCCTCGACGGTGGGCTGCTCACCGGCTTCCGCCCGTGGGACCACCGCTGGCACAAGGGGCTGCAGTTCACGTGGACGCACGTGTCGGGCGAGAACTTCTGGGGCGGCCCGACCTACGTCGACGGCGAGGGCTACGTCGCTCGCGACAACGTCGGCCGCATGCGCCACGACGGCTTCACCGCGATGCACACCGCCGGCGACGAGGTCTCGTTCCGCGAGGATCTCACGTGGATCACCCAGGCCGGCCGGGAGTGGATCACCGAGCGGCGCACGCACCGCTTCGGCAGCGTCGACCGCGAGCGGGGCCTGTGGGTCCTCGATTTCGAGACGACGCTGCACAACGTCAGCGGCGGGACACTCGAACTCGGCAGTCCCACCACGCAGGGGCGGCCGAACGCCGGCTACACGGGCTTCTTCCTGCGGATGCCGCGGGCGTGGACCGGGGGGACGGTGACCTCGCCCGTCACCTCCGATCCCGACGAGCTCATGGGCGCCGAGGCGCCGTGGGTCGCCTTCTCCGGACAGCACGACGACGTGGACGGCGGGGGCACGGTGCTCTGCTACGCCGGGCGGTCGTCGGCGCCGCCGCCGGTGAAGTGGTTCGTGCGCACCGAGCCGTTCCCGGTGCTCAGCCCCTCGCCGTCGTTCGACGAGCACATCGCCTTCGCGCCCGACACCGAGATCACCCTCGCGCACCGATACGTCTTCGGCGACCGCATGTGGGATCAGGACGAGGCCCGCGCGATCGCGACGGAGCTGGCACCGTGACCGCGGGTCACCCCCTCACCGGGCCGATCCGCGTACCGCCCCTCTTCCCCGGCGGAGTCGCGGTGAGCGACCTGTGCGTCTACGACACCGAGGGCGCCGACGGGCTGGCGGGCGGCTCGCCGCACCTGCATACGGCCTCGAGCGAGGGCTACGTGGTCACCGGCGGCACCGGCGAGGTGCACACCCTTTCGCATGCCGGCGCGGCCATCCATCCGCTCGCTCCCGGGGAGATCGTCCACTTCTCGCCCGGGACCGTGCACCGACTGGTGAACCGCGGCGATCTGCGCCTGGTCGTGGTCATGCAGAATGCGGGCCTCCCCGAGGCGGGGGATGCGGTGCTCACCTTTCCGCCCGACGTCCTCGACGATCCCGACGCCTACGCCGCCGCCGCGACCCTTCCCGGCGGCGACCCCGACGTGCGGGCCTCAGCCGCGCGTCGCCGCCGCGACCTCGCCCTCGAGGGCTACCGGCAGCTGCGCGCGCAGATCCGCGACCGGGGACCGGAGGCGTACGCGGAGTTCCACCGCCGCGCCGCAAAGCTCGTGCAGCCCCGCGTCGCGCAGTGGCAGCAGCAGTGGACGCGCACCGTGGCCGCCGAGACGGAGCGCACGCGCGACCAGCTCGCAGCCCTCGCCGACGGCCGCCCCGGCCTGATGTCCGACGCCGCCGTCGTGCGCGCCGAGCCGACCCCCGGCCCGCGGGGGTTCGGGATGTGCGGGCGCCTGCAGACCTGGCGATGGCCCGCGGGCTGACCCCGCCTCGGCCCGCCGCCGACCCCCGAACGTCTTCCCATGGAGGAGAGCTCATGACCACCGACCCCGACCGCGTTGTGCGGTGCGCCCTGGTGGGCACCGGCAACGTCGCGCGCCTGCACGCTGAGGCCGTCGCCGCCGACCCCGCCGCCCGGCTGGTGGCGGTGACCGACCTCTCCGCCGAGGCCGCCCGCGCGTTCGCGGAGACGCACGGCGTTCCGGCCGTGCACGACGACCTCGACGCCCTGCTGACGAGCGAGCATCCCGACGTCGTGCTGATCTGCACGCCCCCGGCGGTGCACCGCGAGCAGGCGCTCGCGGCGTTCGCGGCCGGAGCGCACGTGGTGGTCGAGAAGCCCCCCGCACCGAGCCTCGACGAGCTCGACGACATGCGGCGCGCCGCCGACGCCGCCGATCGGCGCCTCGCGGTGGTCTTCCAGCAGCGCACCGGCACCGCCGCCGCGCACGTGAAGCACCTCCTCGACAGCGGCGCCCTCGGCCGCCCGCTGATCGCCCAGTGCCAGACGCTGTGGTTCCGTGACGCGGACTACTTCGCCGTGCCGTGGCGCGGCAGGTGGAGCACGGAGGGCGGGGGCACCACGCTCGGGCACGGCATCCATCAGCTCGACCTGCTGGCGTTCCTGCTCGGCGATTGGGCGAGCGTCGAGGCGCGGATGTGGCGGCTGGACCGCGAGACCGAGACCGAAGACGCGTCCACCGCCACCCTGCGCTTCGCCGGCGGCACCGTCGCGCAGGTCGCCGCGAGCGCGGTCTCCCCGCGCCAGACCAGCTCGATCCGCATCGACACGCAGAAGGCCACCGTCACGGTCGACCACCTCTACGGCCACGGTCACGAGAACTGGGCGATCACCCCGGCGCCCGGGTTCGAGCACGAGGCGGCCGCGTGGGAGCTGCCGTCGCGCGAGATCCCGAGCGGTCATGCGCCCCTGCTGCACGACGTCTTCACGGCGTTGCGCGCCGGCGGGCCGCTCCCGCCGACTGCCGATGCGCCGGCGCGGTCGCTGGAGATCGTCGCGGCGATGTATGCATCGGCCGCCGCCGACGGGCGCCCGATCACCCCCGGTGAGCTCGCGACGCATCCGACGCACCGCACGGGCTTCGAGAGCCCGGTGACCGACCTGCGGCCGCGCTGACATGCCGACCCCACCGCTGAATCCTGCGGCGCCCGCACCCGGCGAGGTGTACCGCGACCCCGTCTACGACGGCGCGACCGACCCGACCGTCGTGCGCGCACCGGAGGGGTGGTGGATGTTCTACACGCAGCGCCGTGCGACGCATCCCACCCCCGGCCCGGGGGTCGCGTGGGTGCACGGCAGCCGCATCGGCATCGCGCAGAGCGGTGACGGCGATCGCTGGGAGTATGCCGGCACCCTCTCCCCCGGCGACGGGAGCGCCCTCGCACTCACACCCGGACCGCCGCCGCTCGAGGTCGATCGCACGCACTGGGCACCGGAGGTGATCCACGACGGCACTGGCTGGCGGATGTACCTGACCGAGATCACCGGCGTCCCCGATCAGTGGGAGGGCCACGCGCGCAACATCGTGGAGTACACCTCCGACG
>NZ_DEPK01000160.1:0-16854 GCF_002358725.1 Microbacterium sp. UBA3394 | reverse complement strand
GACAGTGCCGCGGAGAAGCTGGTCGGCGTGCCGAGGCTGTTGGTGGGCTCGAAGGAGACCCACCCGAGCCCGTCGAAGTGGACCTCCGGCCAGGCGTGGAGCTGCGACGACGAGACCGAGTAGACCGTCTCGCGCTCGATCGCGTCGGTCGTCGAGGAGCCGGGAAGATAGCCGACCACGATGCGGCTGGGCATGTCGAGGGCGCGGGCCATGAGGGCGAAGGCGCCGGCGTAATGCACGCAGTACCCCTCCTTCTGCTCGAGGAACTGCGCGATCGCCTGCGCGCCCGTGCCGTCGAAACCATCCTCGACCGGCGCATCGAGCGAGTAGCGGAACTCCGGTCCGCGGAACCAGCTCTGCAGCGCGATGAGCGCGTCGTAGTCGTTCGTGGTCCCCTCTGTCACTTCGATCGCGAGGTCTTCGACGATGGCGGGCAGATCGTCCGGCAGCTGGGTCAGCTCCGGGCTGAGCCCGTCGGGGGAGGCCTCGTCGGCGCGGATCTGCTCCCGCGTCGGCCGCGGCACCTGCGTGACGACCTCGTAGTCCTGGTCCTGCGTGCGCGCCCCGTCGCTGACGACGGTGCGGTTGTAGGGCACGGTCGACCAGTCGCCCTCGAGCCCGCTCACACCAACGGCCGGGAACGGCATCGGCAGCCACGTCGAGGAGAGGCTCTGGATCGACACGTCGGTGGTGTACTCCTCCACGCGCACGTCGGGGGGGACCGAGACCGGCTCCATGGCGGTCTCGTCGTCGAGCACGGCCGTCTCGTCCTCGTCGGGAAGCCAGACGGCGCCGTCGAAGGTCGACAGCGTCGTCGCGCGCAGGTACGGCGGCAGCGGAGCGCTGCTGCGCACGCGGAGCACCTCGACCTCGCGGGGCCTGCGCAGGTCGTCGCCGAGCTGCAGCGTCGCATCGATGCCGCTGCCGACGTTCACGCCGCCGGGGAGGCTCCGGGCGACCGGCTGCGGAAGGGCCGGGGCGACGACGAGCGTGACGACGACCGCGACGGCGCCGATCCCGACCGCGGTGGCGGGGATGCCCGCTCCGCGGGTGGCCGCACGGGCCGCGGGCGCCTGGCGGGAGAGCGTGTCGACGCGCATCAGGAAGAGGATGGAGGCGGCCAGCAGCACGAAGGCGACGACATCGAGGTCGTCGGGCACGACGATCGACGGGATGAGCGAGACCGCGATGAGGGCGATGCCGGCCAGCAGCGGCATACGGGCGGTCACGACCACGTGGTCGACGATCACCGTCAGGAGTCCGACCGAGGCGACGATGAGGAACGCCAGGGCGGGGCCGGCGCGGAGCGGGGCTGCGCCGTACGTGATCTCCTCCGCCGCGGTCGCGAGGAGCTGCACGAGCTCGTCGGCCGTACCGGCGGTGGGGATGATCCACAGCAGCGCGGTGTCGCGGAGGAAGACGAGCATCATGAAGGCCGCCCAGACGCCGGTCTCGATGAGCGTCACCGCGAGCGCGGCCAGGCCCCCTCGGCGCGCCAGGAAACCGGCCGCCAGCACGAGGAGGACGAGGGTGAGCGTTCCGGGCATCCACTGCGCCGGAAGCACAACGCGCGCGAGGGGGAGGAGCGCGGCGACGATCGCTGCGGCGATGCCCAGCGGCAGCATCAGCGCGATCCTCAGCCGGTCGCGACCGGCGACGGTGGACTCAGCCGACACGGTCACCCACCAGCCTCTCGCCGACGGCCGACCACGCCGCGGCGAGGTCCGCGTCCTCGGGGATCGCGGCGGCAAGCCAGCCCGCCTCCTCGGCGCGAAGGAGGACGTCGCCTCGGGGGGTCACCGCCAAGAGCATGGGAAGGGTGCTGTGGTGGGCGATCGGAGCGATGGCGCTCACGTCGGCGGGATCGATCCGACCCACGATCAGCACGACGGGGCCCGTCATCCCGCCGGTGAAGACGGGGGAGAGGCGCGCCAGGTGGTCGTCGGGGCGCGCCAGGAGGCTGGCGAAGCGGGCGGTCATCGCCTCCACCTCGATCACGTCTCCGCTGTCGAGGCGGTCGGTGAGGGTGGCTCCGTCGCTGTCGATGACGTCGACGCCGTAGCCGTCATGGACGAGGCGGGACACGACCGAGACGCACGCCGACACCGCGGCTTCGAAGGCCGGATCCGACCCGGGCGCGGTCATCGCCTCGGGTGACCACCGGAGCACCCCGAGATCGAGCACGACGGTCGCCTCGGGCGTGGACTCCTGCTCCTCCTGCCGCACCATGAGCTCGTCCCGGTGCGCGGTGGCGCGCCAGTGGATGCGCCGCATCGAGTCGCCGGACTGGTACGGCCGGGCGACGAGGTTGTCGGCGCCCTGACCGAGGTGCAGGTCGACCGTGAGTCGGCTCCCGCCGGATGCGCCGCCGGCGTCGGGGATGCCGGGCAGCTCGACGACGGCCGGCGTCACGGTCACCGCGGTGCGCTCGCCGCGCACGGTGCGGCGGCGGGCGAGGCCGAACGGGTCCGTCGTCGTGAGGGCGAAGGGGCCGAGGTCGTGGATGCCTCGGGTGAGGCCGGTGACCGTGTACGACCGCTCGACGGCGCGCTGCGATCCGCGCAGCCCGGAGGCGAGTGCGGGGAAGGAGCCGGTGGCTGTGCCTCCGAGTCCGCGCGGGAGGGTGTCCTCCCAGGTGCCGGGAGGGGTCGGGACCGCCGTGCGCACCGTCACCCGCGCGGTGACGACGGCGGTGTCGCCGACGCCGACCGATTCGGGGATCATGGTGCGCTCGACCGCCCCGGTGCGGCGGGTGAGGAACAGCGACAGCACCGCGGCGACCAGAACGGCGATCAGCAGCACGCCGAAGTAGAGCAGCTCCACCAGGCCGAGTTCGTTCGCGGCGATGAGGCATCCGACGGAGAGGATCAGCGCGCCGGTACCGCGGACGGTGAAGGGCCAGAGACGTCGCACGGTCACCTCATCCGCGTGTCGCCAGAGGCACCCGCACCGACCCGGCGATGGTCTCGAGGATGTGGGCCACCGCGTCGGCGCCGGACCGCGCCCGCGCGCCCCCGGCGGCCCGCGTCGGAATCAGACGGTGCACGAAGACGGGGGCGAGGAGTGCGGTGAGGTCGTCGGGGATCACGAAGCCGCGACCGTCGAGCGCCGCCCACACCTTCGCGGCGCGCACGAGCTGCAGCGTGGCGCGCGGGCTCGCCCCGAGCCGCAGGTCGGGATGGGTGCGGGTGGCGGAGGCCAGAGCGACGGCGTACTCCTCGATCGCCGGAGCGACATGCACGCGCCGGGCCCAGGAGATGAGGGCTTCGACCTGGGCCGCACTGACGACAGGCGTGATTCCGCGCAACGGGTTCACCGTCTCGCGCTGCCGCAGCATCAGCGCCTCCGACGCGGGGTCGGGATAGCCCATCGAGATGCGCATCATGAACCGGTCGCGCTGGGCTTCGGGAAGCGCGTACGTGCCTTCCATCTCCAGCGGGTTCTGCGTCGCGACGACGAGGAAGGGCTCCTCGAGTTCGTGGGACCGGCCGTCGACGGTGACCTGGTGCTCCTCCATCGCCTCGAGCAGCGCCGATTGGGTCTTGGGGGAGGAGCGGTTGATCTCGTCGGCGATGACGATGTTGGCGAAGATCGCGCCGGCCTTGAACTCGAACTCGCGTGCGACCGGATTGAAGACGCTGACCCCGGTGACGTCTCCGGGAAGAAGGTCGGGGGTGAACTGGATGCGCCGCACGCTGGCGTCGACCGACGCCGCGAGGGCGCGGGCGAGCATGGTCTTCCCGACGCCGGGAACGTCTTCGATGAGCAGGTGCCCCTCGGCCAGCAGGCACACGAGCGCGGAACGGACGGCGGCCGGCTTGCCGTCGATCACCCGCTCCACGGAGCCGATGATCGCGCGGGTCGCGTCGGTGAAGCTCTCGGCGGAATCGATCGCGCTCGCGCCGGACGCGGTTCCGATGGTGGTCGTGTCTGTCACTGGGACTCCCCTCGCCCGCGGTGCGCGAGCATCCTCGCCCACGGCTCGATCGTAACAATGCGCATCGGGCTCGGGGCCGGTCCGGCGCCGACTCGACGCGCGCACGAGAACCGTTAGACTGGGGTCAGCTCTCCGCGAGGCGGCATCCAGGCCAACTCCCCCAGGACGGAAACGTAGCAAGGGTAACCAGGCTCTGCCGGGTTCGCGGAGAGTCTTTCTTTTCCGGTGGGGATCTCCGGCGCGCTCGGCCTGTCTGCTCGGTGGAACATCCAGCGAACTCCGATGACCCCCGCGATGCCCGGCTCTAGGCTGGGAGCGTGGCGCAGAGCATCTACATCACATCCGCCGAGGGGCACTCCGGCAAATCCACCGTCGCCCTCGGAGTCCTCGAGACCCTGGGGCATGCGACCCCGCGGGTGGGGGTCTTCCGCGCGATCGCACGGTCGACCCAGGAGCGCGACTACGTGCTCGAGATGCTGCTCGCGCACGACGGCGTGGATCTCGCCTACGACGACTGCATCGGGACCACCTACGACGACGTGCGCCGAGACCCCGACGCGGCGCTGTCAACGATCGTGGAGCGCTACAAGGCGGTCGAGGCGCAGTGCGACGCGGTCGTGATCGTCGGGAGCGACTACACCGACGTCGGCAGCCCGGCGGAGCTCGCCTACAACGCGCGCATCGCCGCGAACCTCGGCGCCCCGGTCCTGCTCGTGCTCGGAGGACGCGCCGCGCAGGGGCAGCCCGAGCAGCTCGGCTCGACGGTGCCGCGCACGCCCGACGAGATGGGGCAGATCGCCGCGCTCGCCGTCACAGAGCTGCTCCACGAACGCGCCGAGGTCTTCGCCGTCGTGGCCAACCGCGCGGGGGAGGACCTCGTCGCCGAGACCGCTGAGGCCGTACGCGCATCCGTGGCGGCCTCCATCGCGTCGCACCCGCGCGCAGATCAGGCCGCGGTCCCGGTGTGGGCGATCCCGGAGGACCGCTTCCTCGTCGCCCCCTCGATCCGCGGCATCATGCGATCCGTCGACGGCGAGCTGCTGGCCGGCGACCCCGACCTGCTCACGCGGCCCGCCCTCGGCGTCGTCGTCGCGGCCATGTCGATCGTCAACGTCCTGCCGCGTCTGTTCGAGGGCGCCGTCGTGGTGATCCCCGCGGACCGCGCCGAAGTGCTCCTGGCGACGCTCCTCGCGAACGCCTCGGGCACCTTCCCCTCCATCGCCGGCATCGTGCTCAACGGCGGGTTCGACCTCGCCGAACCCGTGCGACGTCTGCTCGACGGCCTCGGCTCGAAGGTCCCGATCATCACCTCC
This sequence comes from Microbacterium sp. UBA3394, assembly GCF_002358725.1. Lineage (NCBI taxonomy): Bacteria > Bacillati > Actinomycetota > Actinomycetes > Micrococcales > Microbacteriaceae > Microbacterium > Microbacterium sp. UBA3394. Next base: position 11,604 of record NZ_DEPK01000160.1, on the reverse strand, counting down.
GATCTCGGTACGTACGAAGCGGCCGTGCGCATCATGTCCACGCGCGGGCGCCTCGCCGCCGACTCGCAGCGTCGGTACGACACCGCACTGTCGCTGTTCGAGAACCACGTCGACACCACCGAGCTGCTGCGCGCCTTCGGCGTCGCCCGGGCGACCGTGGTGACCCCGCTCATGTTCGAGTTCCAGCTCATCGAGCGGGCGCGCGCCGCGCGCAAGCGGATCGTGCTGCCCGAGGGCGACGACGACCGCGTGCTGCGCGCCGCGGCGACGGTGCTCAAGCGCGGCATCGCCGATCTCGTCATCCTGGGCGAGCCGTTCGAGGTGCGTGCCCGCGCCCTCGAGCTCGGCATCGACATCCAGGCGGCGGAGGTGCTCTCGCCGTTCGATGCCGTGCACGTGCACAAGTTCGCCGACGAGTACACGCGGCTGCGCGCGCACAAGGGCATGACCTTCGAACGAGCCGCCGACACCGTCACCGACGTGTCGTACTTCGGCACGATGATGGTCCATGCCGGCCTCGCAGACGGCATGGTCTCCGGAGCAGCGCACACGACCGCTCACACGATCCGCCCCGCTTTCGAGATCATCAAGACCAAGCCCGGCGTGTCCGTGGTCTCGAGCGTGTTCCTCATGGCGCTCGCCGATCGCGTGCTCGTGTACGGCGACTGCGCGGTCATCCCCGATCCGACGAGCGAGCAGCTCGCCGACATCGCCGTGTCCTCGGCGGCGACGGCGGCGCAGTTCGGCATCGAGCCGAAGGTCGCGATGCTGTCCTACTCCACCGGCGAATCCGGAACAGGAGCAGACGTCGACAAGGTGCGGGCCGCCACCGCCCTCGTGCGCGAGCGCGCCCCGGAACTGCTCGTGGAGGGACCGATCCAATACGACGCCGCCGCCGATGCGGCCGTGGGAGCCGCCAAGCTCCCGGGGTCGGAGGTCGCCGGCCGGGCCACGGTCTTCGTCTTCCCCGACCTCAACACCGGCAACAACACCTACAAGGCGGTGCAGCGCTCGGCCGGCGCCGTCGCGATCGGCCCGGTGCTGCAGGGACTGAACAAGCCGATCAACGACCTCTCGCGCGGTGCCCTCGTGCAGGACATCGTCAACACCATCGCGATCACGGCCATTCAGGCGCAGGGGGAGTGAGATGACACCCGTCCTCGTCATCAACAGCGGCTCGTCGTCGTTCAAGTACCAGCTGATCGACATGGCGGCCGAGAACGTGCTCGCGGCGGGACTCGTCGAGCGCATCGGCGAGGAGTCGGGTTCTGCCACGCACACCGTCTTCTTCTTCGCCGAGGAGGGCCCGGCGCCCGCGGTGCGCAAGGCCACCTCCACTCTCACCGAGCGCATCCCCGACCACACCGCAGGCTTCGACCTGATGATCCGGGCCTTCGCCGAGCACGGGCCGTCGCTCGACGACGAGCCGCCGATCGCCGTCGGCCATCGCGTCGTGCACGGCGGCGCGCGGTTCTTCGAACCCACCCTCATCACGCCGCTGGTCGAGATCAACATCGACGAGCTGTCGGTGCTGGCTCCGCTGCACAACCCGGCGAATCTCCAGGGGATCACCGCGGCGAAGAAGGCCTTCCCCGACGTGCCGCACGTCGCCGTGTTCGACACCGCGTTCCACCAGACCCTTCCCGCGGCCGCGTACACGTACGCGATCGACGCGGAGCTCGCCGCCGCGCACCGCGTGCGCCGGTACGGGTTCCACGGCACATCGCACAAGTTCGTGAGCGAAGCGGCGGCCGACTTCCTCGAGCGGCCCCTGGAGCAGCTGCGTCAGATCGTCTTCCACCTCGGAAACGGCGCCTCGGTCGCCGCGATCGACGGTGGTCGCTCGATCGACACCTCGATGGGACTGACGCCGCTGGAAGGGCTCGTGATGGGCACCCGCTCGGGTGACCTGGATCCGGCCGTGCTCCTGCACCTGTCACGACGCGCGGGACTGTCGACGGATGATCTCGACACCCTGCTGAACAAACGCAGTGGCCTGCTCGGTCTCGCCGGCGCCTCGGACATGCGCGACATCCAGGCCGGCGTCGATCGGGGGGACGAGACCGCGACGCGCGCGTTCGAGGTCTACATCCACCGCCTGCGCGCCTACGCCGGCGCCTACCTCGCCCAGCTCGGCGGCGTCGACGTCATCGTCTTCACAGCCGGTGTCGGCGAGAATGCGCCGGCCGTGCGCGAACAGGCTCTCGCGACCCTCGGATTCGCGGGCGTGCGCATCGATCCGGAGCGCAATGCGGCGCCCGCGCGCGGCATCCGCACCATCTCCGCCGACGACTCCGCAGTGACCGTGCTCGTCGTGCCGACGGACGAGGAACTCGAGATCGCGCGCCAGAGTCTCGAGGTCGCCCGCGGCTGAGCGCGAGGCTGTCTCGGGCGTGCCCCCGATCCCCCTAAGCTGGCCACAGGCGCGAAGGTGTGCCCACCCCGTCCGCCCCCGCGAGGAGGTCCCGTGTCTTCCCCCGCCCTGCCCGACCTGACGACCTACGACGCCGTGCTGTTCGACCTCGACGGCGTGCTCACCCCGACCGCCGAGGTGCACATGCACGCGTGGCGCACCATGTTCGAGGAGCTCTTCGCCCAGTGGGGGATCGAGCCGCCGTACACCGAACGCGACTACTTCGACCACCTCGACGGCAAGAAGCGCTACGACGGTGTCGCTGCGCTCCTGCGCAGCCGTGACGTGGAGGTGCCGTGGGGTGACCCGTCCGACCCGACATCGGCCGACACCGTGTGCGGCATCGGAAACCGCAAGAACGACGTCTTCGCCCGGGTGCTGCGCGCCGACGGCATCGCCCCCTACCCCGGATCGGTCCAGCTTCTCGACGCGCTCGCCGCCGTCGACATGCCGGTCAGTGTCGTGTCGAGCTCGAAAAACGCCGAGGAGGTGCTCACCGCGGCAGGGATCCGCGACCGCTTCCCGGTCGTCATGGACGGCGTGATCGCGGAGCGAGACCACCTGGCCTCCAAGCCCGCCCCCGACGTGTTCGTGACGGCGGCGAGAATGATGCAGGTCGACCCCGCGCGCAGCGTCGCCGTCGAAGACGCCATCAGCGGGGTGCAGTCGGCCGCCGCGGGCGGTTTCGGTCTCGTCGTGGGTGTGGACCGAGGTGCGGGCGAGGATGCGCTGCTCGCCGCCGGCGCCGATGTCGTCGTCTCGGACCTCGCCGAGTTCGTGCCGGAGGTATCCGCATGATCGATCGCGATCGTTTCCCGGCCGATCCGTGGCATCTCATCGAGACCCGTTTCGACATGTCCGACATCGGGGTCACCGAGACGCTGTTCGCCGTCGGCAACGGCTACCTCGGACTGCGCGGCAACCTGCCCGAGGGGCGGCACGCGCACGAGGACGGCACGTTCATCAACGGCTTCCACGAGACCTTCCCGATCCACCACGCCGAACGCGCATACGGATTCGCCGAGGTCGGCCAGACCATCGTCAACGCCCCCGACGCGAAGGTCATGCGCGTCTACGTCGACGACGAGCCCCTCTCGCTCGACCTGGCCGACGTGCGCGAGTACGAGCGGGTACTCGACATGCGCGAGGGCGTTCTGCGCCAGCGCATCCTCTGGGTCACGCCCTCCGGCAAGGAGGTGCTCATCGAAGACGAGCGGATGGTGTCGTTCGGCGAGAAGCATCTCGCGGCGATGCGCCGCACGGTCACGGTGCTCAACTCCGACGCGCCGGTCACGATCTCGTGCCAGCTGCTGAACCGGCAGGATGGCGAGGACGTCTACGGCGGAACGCCGAACGCCACCAAGAAGTCGGGATGGGATCCGCGCAAGGCCGAGCGCATCCAGGACCGGGTGCTCCAGCCGCAGGAGTACTGGCAGGACCACAACCGCTCGGCGCTGTCGTTCCGCGTCTCCGAATCCGGGATGACGATCGCCGTCGTCGCCGATCACGTCGTCGAGACCGACAACGAGTACGACGCCCGCCGCCTCATCGAGCCCGACATCGCCAAGAACGTCTTCCGTGTGGACGCTCGGGCCGGCGTGCCGACCACGGTGACGAAGTTCGTCAGCTATCACACCTCCCGCGGCGTGCCGGCTCGCGAACTCGTCGACCGCGGTCGTCGGGTGATCGACCGCGTGATCGGACGCGGGTACGACGAGCTCATCGACGGTCAGCGCGCATGGCTCACAGACTTCTGGGACCGCTCCGACGTGCGCATCGGCGGTCAGGACGACATCCAGCAGGCCGTGCGCTGGTGCCTGTTCCAACTGGCGCAAGCAGCGGCTCGCGCCGACGGGATGGGCGTTCCCGCGAAGGGGATGACCGGCTCCGGCTACAGCGGTCACTACTTCTGGGACACCGAGGTGTACATCATGCCGTTCCTGGCATACACCACCCCGCTGTGGGCGCGGAACGCGCTGCGGATGCGATACCTCATGCTCCCCGCCGCTCGCCGGCGCGCGCGCCAGCTCAACGAGGCCGGTGCGCTGTTCCCGTGGCGCACGATCAACGGCGAGGAGGCGTCGGCCTACTATGCCGCCGGCACCGCGCAGTACCACATCAACGCCGACGTCGCCTTCGCCGTCGCGAAGTACGTGCGCGCCACCGGCGACGAGGACTTCCTCTACCGCGAGGGCGTCGACATCGCCGTCGAGACGGCACGGCTGTGGACGACACTCGGATTCTGGCGCTCGAGCAACGGCCACGGCGAGGACTCGTTCCACATCCATGGCGTGACCGGGCCCGACGAGTACACGACCGTCGTCAACAACAACCTCTTCACCAACGTCATGGCGCGGTTCAACCTGCGCTTCGCAGCGCGCACGGTCGAGGAGATGGCCGAGAACGCCCCCGACGCCTACCGCCTGATGGTCGAGCGGCTGCGGCTCGACCCGGCCGAGGCGGAGATCTGGGATCGCGCGGCCGAGGCCATGCACATCCCCTACAGCGAGGCGCTGGGCATCCACCCGCAGGACGAGGTGTTCCTCGACCGCGAGGTGTGGGACCTCGAGCACACGCCCCGCGAGCAGCGGCCGCTGCTGCTGCACTTCCACCCGCTGGTGATCTATCGCTACCAGGTGCTCAAGCAGGCCGACGTCGTGCTCGCGCTCTTCCTGCAGGGCAATCATTTCTCGCCCGAGGACAAGCTCGCGGACTTCGAGTACTACGACCCGCTGACCACGGGCGATTCCACGCTGTCGGCCGTCGTGCAGTCGATCCTGGCCGCCGAGGTCGGCTATCAGGAGCTGGCGCTGGAGTACTTCGTCCAGTCGTTGTTCGTGGATCTCGCCGATCTGCACCACAACGCCGCCGACGGTGTGCACGTCGCTTCGGCGGGCGGGGTGTGGACCGCGCTCGTCTCCGGCTTCGGAGGCATGCGCGACCACTTCGGCGAGCTGTCGTTCGACCCGCGTCTGCCCGCCGACTGGCCGGAGCTCGCCTACACGCTGCACTGGCAGGGCACGCGCCTGGACATCACCGTGCGTCATCACGAGATGCGCGTCGACGCGGGGGAGGGGAGCCCCGTGGCGTTCACGGTGCGGGGCGCGTCCTACGTCATCGAGGGCGGGGGCGAGGTCGTCGTGCCGCTGCCGGATCAGGGTCCGCTCATCTCGGGCCGCCCGTCGTTCCAGAGCTTCCTCGACGCGCGTCGCGAGGACGGCACGCTGATCTCCGCCTCGGTTCCGGCGATGACGACGAGCGTCCCGGTCATCGGCGACGAGGAGCAGGTGTCCTCGGAGCACGGCGTCGACGCCTGGCAGGCAGCCCATCCCTGCCTTGGCCGCTCTCCCCATCCGCCCGCCCGGCCTCCGATGTCGGAGATTCGACCCGACGTCGGAGGATCTGGGCCGAATCTTCCGACATCGGCGGGATTCTCCGACGTTCGCGTGGCGGGCCGTGGCGGGCGCCGTCACGATGTCGGAGCGACGCCGTAGGCTGTCGGGGTGACCACCGCCCTCTACCGCCGCTACCGCCCCGAGGCATTCGGGGAGATGATCGGGCAGTCGCAGGTCACCGAGCCGCTGATGACCGCGCTCCGCGGTGATCGCGTCGGTCACGCCTACCTCTTCTCCGGCCCGCGCGGATGCGGCAAGACGACGTCGGCGCGCATCCTCGCCCGGTGCCTGAACTGCACCGAGGGCCCCACCGACACCCCGTGCGGCACGTGCGAGAGCTGTGTCGAGCTCGGCCGCGGGGGAGGGGGTTCCCTCGACGTGGTCGAGATCGACGCCGCCTCCCACAACGGTGTCGACGATGCGCGCGACCTGCGCGAGCGCGCGATCTTCGCGCCGGCGCGCGACCGCTTCAAGATCTTCATCCTCGACGAGGCGCACATGGTGACGCCGCAGGGATTCAACGCGCTGCTGAAGCTCGTCGAGGAGCCCCCTGACCACGTGAAGTTCATCTTCGCGACGACCGAGCCCGAGAAGGTCATCGGCACCATCCGTTCGCGCACGCACCACTACCCGTTCCGGCTGGTGCCGCCGGCAGCGATGCTCTCCTACGTCGAAGAGCTGTGCGCGAGCGAGAACGTCGATGTCGAGCCCGGTGTTCTGCCACTCGTCGTCCGTGCCGGCGGCGGGTCTCCCCGCGACACGCTGTCCTTGCTCGACCAGCTCATCGCCGGGTCCGATGTGACGCACGAGCGCATCGCGGTGCGGTACGACCGCGCTGTCGCCCTCCTCGGCTATACGCACGGCGAGCTCCTCGACGAGGTGGTCCACGCGCTCGGCGCCCGCGACGCGGCGGCCGCCTTCGGGGCCGTCGACCGCGTCGTGCAGACCGGTCAGGATCCGCGTCGATTCGTCGACGATCTCCTCGAACGGCTGCGCGACCTCATCATCATCGCCGCGACCGGCGACGGCGCATCGGCCGTGCTGCGCGGCCTGTCGGGCGAAGAGCTGCAGAACTACACGCGCCAGGCCGACGCGTTCGGTGCCGCCCGCCTCTCCCGCACCGCCGACGTCGTCATCGCCGCTCTCGACGAGATGACGGGGGCCACCTCTCCCCGTCTCCAGCTCGAGCTGATGGTGGCGCGGGTTCTCACCGCCGCAGACGCTGCGGCCGGCGCTGTGGTGAACGGCGCTGATGCGACCGGCGCTGCCGCTCCCGTCGCGATCGCGGAGGGCCCGGTAGTGCCGGCGCCCGCGCCAGCGCCCGCCGTCTCCCCCTCGCCCGGCGTCTCCTCCTCGCCGTCGCCGTCCTCGTCGCAGCCGGTCGCGTCGGCGCCATCTGCGCCGCCGGCTCCGGAGCGCGAACCTGCGCCCGAGCCGCCGTCGGGCCCCATCACGACCGAGGTCGTGCGAGCCCACTGGGATGCGGTCCTCGGCCGTCTCGAGTCGATCAGCCGCTCATCGTGGCTCGTCGTGCTCGGCGCCCGCGTCGCCGATCTCACCGATGACGTGCTGACGCTGGCGTTCACGAGCGCCGCCGACATCCGTCGGTTCAAGCAGCGCACCGCGGGTGCCGGACCCAGCGAAGACCTGCGGCAGGCCATCGTCGCCGTGCTCGGCGTGCGGGTGAAGTACCTCGCGAACCTCGACGACGGTGGTTCCGGCCCCGGCGGCGGGTCGGCTCCCGAACCGTCCGGGCCCCCGGAGGCCGGCGATTCCGCACCGCCGCCTCCCGACCCCGCCGACACGGCACCGCCGCGCTCGCGCGGACCCGCGCCGGCCCGGGCAGCGGCGAGCGCGGTGACCGACTGGGCCGTCGCCCCCATCCCGCGCGACGAGCCCCGGCCCACCGACGCGCCCTTCTCGCACGCGCCGTCGCCGGGCGCGCCTCTCGGCCAGCTCGCCGTCGACGACGACCCCGAGGACGCGCGTGCGGCCACACGGACCGAGGTCCTCGCGCCCGCGAGGGAGGGCGACGTGCTTCCCCGCGAGGACGTGGCGCCGGTCGCCGACGACGATGGCGATGAAGACGAGCTCGACACCGACGTGCGACCCGACGATGCCCCCGCCCCGCCGATCGTCGTTCCGCGTCTGACGCCGTCGGGCCCGGAGACGACCGCGCGAGCGCGCGTCGGCGGTGGGCAGCGCTACGGTGAGGCCGTCGTGCGGCAGGTGCTCGGCGCGACCTTCGTCCGCGAGGAGCCCTACGACGCACCGACGAGGTTCGCCTGATGTACGACGGCATCGTCCAAGACCTGATCGACGAGTTCGGACGCCTCCCCGGCATCGGGCCGAAGTCGGCACAGCGCATCGCGTTCCACATCCTGCAGACGCCCGGTTTCGACGTCTCCCACCTCGCGCAGCTGCTGTCGGAGGTGCGCGACAAGGTGCGCTTCTGCGAGATCTGCGGGAACGTGTCCGAGCAGGAGCGGTGCGGCATCTGTCGCGACCCGCGGCGCACCCTCAGCGTCATCTGCGTCGTCGAGGATGCCAAAGACGTCGCGGCGATCGAGCGCACGCGCGAATTCCGCGGCCTCTACCACGTGCTCGGAGGCGCCATCAGCCCGATCGCGGGCATCGGGCCGGATGACCTGCGGATCACACAGCTCATGCAGCGTCTCGCCGACGGCACCGTGCAGGAGGTGATCATCGCGACCAACCCGAACCTCGAGGGGGAGGCCACCGCGACCTACCTCAGCCGTCTGCTCCAGACCCTGCAGATCTCCGTCACGCGCCTGGCCTCGGGCCTCCCCGTCGGGGGCGACCTGGAGTATGCCGACGAGGTGACGCTCGGGCGCGCGTTCGAAGGCCGGCGCGCCATCGGCTGAGCGAGCTGACCGTCGGCGTTCAGCCGTCGCCCGGGTCAGCGGCGAAGGCGCACCCGAGTCCGAGACACCGAGCCGAGCGAGGCGCGCACCGGTTGGCCGACGTAGATGCCGAGCGAGGCGCCGACCGCCAGGCTGATGCCGACCACCGCGGCGCCCACGAGGTTCTCGAAGCCCACGATCATGAGGGCGCCCTCGTCGCCGGCCTCGACGATGCTGAGGAGGCCCCGGAACACCGCGGCACCGGGCACCATCGGAAGGATCGCGGCCGTGGTGATCGCGATCGAGGGCACGTGCAGGCGGAAGGCCACGACGACGCCGACGAAGCTGCCGACGAAGGCGCCGAACCCGCTCGCAGCGGCCGTCTCCAACCCGACGGCGTCGGCGGCCAGGTAGCCCAGCCAGGCGACGAGACTCAGCCCCGTGCTCACGACGATGATGCGTCGCCCGGCGCCGTTGTAGACGGCGACGGCCACGGCCACCAGCGCGGCTCCGAGGAACTGCAGGGGCACAGGTCCCAGGGGAAGCGCCTCGCTCGGTGGTTCCATCGCCTGACCGACCACGCGCGCGACCTCGAGAGCGGCCAAGATGCCCAGCACCACGCCGAGCGTGTGAGTGATGAGTTCGAGGATGCGGCCCATCGCCGTGAGTGCGAAGCCGTCGATGGCGTCTTGGGCGGCCCCGACGACCGTGAGTCCCGCGAGCATGAGCACGATGCCGGAGGCGACGATCACCGACGGGCGGATCTCCTGTGCGCCGGGGAGCGGCGTCATGGCGAGCAACGGGCTGAAGGCTGCCGTCAGGGTGAGGACGAAGGCGCCCGCGATCTGGCTGAAGAAGTACGGCACACGGGCCTTGGCGAGAGCGTACTGCGTCAACGCGGCGAGGATCGCGGCGACGAAGGCCAGCACGATGACGATCCACGGCGCACCGAACATGACCGCCACGCCGACGGCCAGCATGCCCTGGGCGACGACGACGGCCGGCGGGCGGTATCGGAAGGCGGTGCGCCGGATGCGTCGGTAGCGCTCGGCGGCGGTCTGCGGATCCAGCCCCGCCCGGATGTCGGCCACGAGGGCCTGCACGCGCTGCAGCCGCTCGTAGTCGGGTGCCGCCCCGCGGACGACGCGCATCGAGGTGATCGGCCTCGCGGCTCCCGGGCGGTGGTAGGTCGCGGTGATCGAGTTGTAGGTGACGTCGACGTGCACCTGATCCAGCCCGTAGGTGCCGGTGACGCGCACGATGGTCAGCGTCACCTCGCTCGCCGGGGCGCCGGCGACGAGCATCGTCTCGCCCATGCGGATCGCGAGCTCGACGATCTGAGCGGCGAGCGCGTCGTCGATCACCGGGAGCGCTTCGGTGAGGGTGTCGGTGGGGACGTCGCTGTTGACGAGGTCGCGAAGGCTCGGCAGCAGGCGTCGGCGGCGAGGGGGCATGCGGGTGCATCCTCCGGGTGGTGCGAGGTGTGTGGTGCGTCGATGAATCGGCCGCGTCGATGAATCGGCCGCGTTGGCCGACTCGATCCTAGATCTCGGATGCTGTGCCCGAACAGTGTGCGCCGGGCGGCCGACCGGTGCGTCCGTCACATGGCGAAGAGTGCATGGGCCCGTCCGTAAGATGGTGGGTCGGGCGTGCCTTCGTCCGACCCATTCTTCGTGCCCGCGCAACCCGGGAGATCCAACGTGGCGCTGATCGTCCAGAAGTACGGCGGTTCGTCCGTCGCCGACGCGGAGAGCATCAAGCGAGTCGCCAAGCGCATCGTGGATGCCCGTCGTGCCGGTGACGACGTCGTCGTCGCCGTGAGCGCCATGGGTGACACCACCGACGAGCTCATCGACCTCGCCGGGCAGGTGGCGCCCATCCCGGCGCCGCGCGAGATGGACATGCTGCTCTCCAGCGGTGAGCGCATCTCGATGGCGCTGCTGGCGATGGCCATCCACTCGATGGGCTTCGAGGCGCGCTCCTTCACCGGCAGCCAGGCCGGCATGATCACCACGGCCGACCACGGCTCGGCGCGGATCGTCGACGTCACCCCCATCCGCCTGCGCGAGGCGCTCGATGACGGGGCGATCGTTATCGTCGCCGGGTTCCAGGGTTTCAACCGCGACACCCGCGACATCACGACCCTCGGGCGCGGTGGCTCGGACACGACCGCGGTGGCCCTGGCGGCGGCCCTCGACGCCGACATGTGCGAGATCTACAGCGACGTCGACGGGATCTTCACCGCCGACCCTCGCGTGGTGCCCAAGGCCAGGAAGCTGTCCGTCGTCGGCGCCGAGGAGATGCTGGAGCTCGCCGCCAACGGCGCGAAGGTGCTGTACATCCGCGCGGTCGAGTACGCGCGTCGTCACGGCGTGCTCATCCACGCCCGCTCCACGTTCAGCTCGGGCGTGGGAACCTACGTTCTGGGTCCGGGGATGACCGTTCCCGACGGCGAAGAGGGAGAGACCATGGAAGAGCCGATCGTCGCCGGAGTCGCCACCGACCTCGGTCAAGCCAAGATCACCGTCATCGGCGTGCCCGATGTGCCCGGCAAGGCGGCGGAGATCTTCAAGATCGTCGCGAAGTCCGGTGCGAACGTCGACATGATCGTGCAGAACGTCTCCGCCGCATCGACCGGTCGCACCGACATCTCCTTCACCCTTCCCAAGCCCGACGCCGCCACGGCGATCAAGGCCCTCGCCGGAGAGCAGGACGACATCGGCTTCGCGAGCCTGGTGCACGACGATCAGATCGGAAAGCTCTCGGTCGTCGGCGCCGGGATGCGCACGCACTCGGGCGTCTCGGCGACCCTCTTCGAGGCACTGAGCACCGCGGGCATCAACATCGAGATGATCTCGACCTCCGAGATCCGCATCTCGGTCGTGCTGCGCGGGGACGATCTCGCGGATGCGGCACGCGTCGTCCACACCGC
>NZ_DEPK01000112.1:0-3233 GCF_002358725.1 Microbacterium sp. UBA3394 | reverse complement strand
ATTCATGCGACAGCCTCTGCTCTGTGACCTATGGAGGCAAGGACCATCGCGCGGACGAAGTCTCCCTACCGATAGCGACGTTGGCCGTTCTCGGACCTCACCGGCGGAAGTGCTGCAATGCGCGATCACCGGTCCTCGACCGGTCGTAGAGTGGTACCGTTTTACGTACTACTCAACGAGGGGTGTGCCACCATGTCCGCGATCACCGCGACCGAAGCGCGAAAGAGCCTGTTCGGGCTCATTCAGCAGGTCAACGAGGACCACACGACCGTTGAAGTCGTCTCCCGCCGCGGCAACGCCGTGATCATGTCCAAGGACGACTTCGACGCACTGACCGAGACGGCCTACCTCCTGCGCAACCCTGCGAACGCGGAGCGACTGCTCGAGGCTGTCGAGCGCGCACGCCGCGGCGAGTTTCAGCAGCACGACCTCCTTGACGCGTGACGCGATCGCTTGCCTTCGACCCGAACGGGTGGGAGGACTACGTCTACTGGCAGACACAGGACCGCAAGACGCTGAAGCGGATCAACCTGCTGATCGCGGATGTCGTTCGTGATCCGTTCGACGGCATCGGGAAACCCGAACCGCTCCGTCACGTTCTTTCCGGCGCCTGGTCTCGTCGCATCGACGAGAAGAACCGACTCGTCTATTACGTGACCGATGACCACATCGTCATACTGCAGGCGCGAGACCACTACTGAATCACAGGGGCGCGGATGCCGGTCCGTCGGCGGTCAACGAAGGCTACCTCGCAGCGCCGAGTGGCTTGACCATGTTGAAGTTTGTCATCGGCACGCCAGCTGAAGCAGGACGCTGTTGGGCTACCACCACAAAACCGTGGTGCTCAAAGAGTGGTCGCGCGGTGATGCTTACGTCCGCCGAGAGCGCTACGGCGCCAGCGGTGCGCGCTTCGGTCTCCATCCGGCTGAGGAGGGCGGTAGCCACGCCGCGACGGGAGTGGCGGGAGGAGACAAACATCATGTCGATGTACCCCGCCGGACTAACATCGGAGAATCCCGCGACCGCGCCGTCGACGAGCGCAACGTAACTATTGCGGTTGCTCATCGCACGGTTCCAGTCAGCCACATTCCGTTGCTCCGGGCGCGCCCACGCACTGATCTGCTCCGGCGAGTAGTCAGCTGCGGCGGTCACTGTCACCGCATCGAGAAACACAGCGAGCGTTGGTCCTGCGTCCTCGCTTCGATACGAACGAATCTTGACCCGTGACACGCGCTGACGGTCCACACAGCAATCGTCCCAGGAGCATCGCCGCACGTCGACCGGTCGCCGAGCGCCAGTCGCTGCGTGATGCGCGTCACTGCCTGTGCCGCGACCACTCTCGGTTCACAGTGACCGCGTCGACGGACCACTCAACGTCCAGCGCGCTGGTGAGAAGGTCGATGAATCCGCCCTCGCCAGCGGGGCGTATATCGTCGTACACGCCATCGTCCAGAAGGTATTCACCGGCGGTGTCGAAAAGCTGCCGGTGAGGTAGCTCGAGGAAGTATCCGATGACCGGTCCACTCCCGGTGCCTTCTTCGCGTACGGGGTCGACCAGGACGTACTCGCCCTCGGCGGATCCTTTGCCGATCCGTCCGGCAATCCCGTGCCTCAGCCATTCCGAGACTGGCGGGACCCGAGGATCGGCGGGAATCGGCTCGGGGGCTGCTCCCCAATTACCTCGCTGTCGACGCATGAACCAACGCTAGGGCGTTGCCGTCGATTGAGGGTCCGTCAACGGGCTAGAGACCAGGGACGTGAGACGATGGCGGCGTGATCGAACCGATGCGAGTCGTCGTCGATGGTGAAGAGTTCGACGTTGTGAGAGACGGCAGCTCGATCCACCACACATGGGTGAGCGGCCCGAACGCGGGCTACGGATTCTCGATCGGAGGGTCTGGCGCCGCGACGCGCACGGACAGTGAGGTTCGATCCGAGATCCGCGCGTTCCTATCTGGGATCGACCCACGCACCGGCTATCTGGCCGAATGATGGTGCTCTACTGAACGGCTGTCGGTAGGGTCAATCCGTGGCAAGAGCAACCTCCGGCGGAGGGGAGGTCTTCGCCGAGGGGGATCTGGGGGAGCTGTCCATCGGAGGCGCGGTGGTTGGCTGGGTGCGTCTTCACGTTTCTCGTGGCGCGGTCACGTGGGAACGTGACCGCTGGTGGAGGCTATCGATAGACCGGGAGCAGTGGCTCGACATCGACGAGTGGACTCTCGATGGGCTAGGGCGACTCCGGTACGACCGGCTCCAAGGGGGGCCGGCGTCTGCCTTCGACTACATGCACCGGGGCGAGTACCAAGTATTGGCCTCGCAGTTGCCGATTGAGGCTCGCGCATCAAGCAACTCGGACGACGAGATCACGGTGCAGCTGAGGTGGTTGCGAGGAGACGAACGAATCCAGGCGCTTGAGGAGCTGGACCGGGCACAGTCGGAGCCGCCTGCTCAATAGAAGCCAGTGTCCGCACCGTAGGCGGTCCATCAGCGGGCGACCAAGTTCTCAAGTCGCCAGGCTGCGTACTCCTAGCGGTGCCGCGAGGGATGGCGGCGCTAATGAGGTGACGGGCTCGTCGGTAGTCTCAGAGGGTGCTGATTTCGGTTGATGATCCGAGGGCAGCCGACGTGCTCGCGCTGCTTGAAGAGCATCTGCGGGAGATGTTCGAGACGTCGCCAGCTGAGAGCGTGCATGCGCTTGACTCTGATGCGCTCGCGCATCCGAGCATCACTTTCTGGAGTGTGCGTGACGCCGAAACCGGCGCGCTGCTCGGCATCGGGGCATTGAAGCAGCACGACGCCGTGATGGGTGAGCTCAAGTCGATGCGCACGAGCATCGCAGCCCGCGGTCGTGGGGTGGCGAGCGCAGTGCTGACGGCGATCCTCCAGGAGTGTCGGGCCCGCGGGTTACGCGAGGTCAACCTCGAAACCGGTACGCAGGACTACTTCGCACCTGCTCGCGCTCTCTACGCGAAGTACGGATTCCGCGTCCGCGGGCCGTTCGCCGACTACGTTGAGGATCCGAACAGCGCCTACTTCCGACTCTCGGTCTGAACGCCTCAGCGTGAGTGAACCTTCGGGGCGCATTGCCCGTGGGCATGGGTGGTGCGCCTGGTGTGGCGCGAGCAATGCCCGAATAGCTCGCCCGATGCGATGCGCGCAGGGCGAACCCCAACCGCACCTCGAAAAGCGCGACGGCGTCCTCGCAACCGCCGCTCCCGGAATACCGAGTCGCG
>NZ_DEPK01000050.1:0-12371 GCF_002358725.1 Microbacterium sp. UBA3394 | reverse complement strand
GCGCTGCCGATCCGCAGGCGCCGAGGAAGGATGCGGTGCTGACCGCCCCAGACCAGGCGTCCGTACGGGCGGCCCAGCGCGACGAGGACCTGCAGCACCGCCAGCGCTGCGAGCACGACGATCGCCACCGTGGCCGCGACGACAGTCGCCGCTTCGCTCATCGCGTCGCCTCCACGCCATCGAGGTAGCGGGTGGCGTTTGCGATCAGAGTGTCCAGCGCCGACTGCAGCGCGTCGAGGTCGACTCCGTCCTCCACGCCGTCGTCCTGCCTGGCCAGGCCCTCCCAGGCGGCAGCGAGCAGTCGCCCACCGGCAGGAGTCAGGCGAACGCGGTTAGCGCGACTGTCCGCGGCATCCGGTTCGATCGCGATGAGTCCTCGCGCGGTGAGGCCGCCGAGCTGCTGGGTCACGGCCGCGCGTGAGATGTCGAGCCCCCGCGCGATCTCGCTCTGTCGCGCCGGCTGAAGGGCGTCGATCGTGACAAGCGCAGCGAACGCCGAGATGCCGATGCCGTGAGCAGGCCGGAGGTACGTATCGGCGACGCGGTCCACGAGCGCTGTGGCGCGGTGAAGAGTCAGCGCAAGGTGTTGCGCCCGTTGCGCTTCGTCATCCCTCATAGTTAAGGACTTAACAATATCGGATGGGTCCTGTCAACGGACTTCCGTGCGCCGCCTCCCGTCGCTGCCTGTCCGTCACGACGCGCGGTCGTGGCATCCGTTGTCGTGACCGACCCGACCGCCACACTGGGCGCATGACCCGTCACTGGACTCCGCTCGCCGTCGTCTACCTCGTTCTCGCGGTTGCCGGTCTTATCGTCACCTGGACCTTCAACGCGATCGCGATCGCCGAGGGGAACGACTTCATCGGCGACCTCGTCTCGAGCGGGCCTGCGGTGTCGTCGATCACGAACGACCTGCTGTTCGTTGCCGTGGCAGGCAGCATCCTGATCGTCGTGGAGTCGCGCCGGATCGGGATGCGCTTCGCGTGGCTGTACATCATCGGCTCGGCGCTGACGGCGTTCGCGTTCACCTTTCCGCTGTGGCTCGCGATGCGCGAGCGCCGGCTCGCGACCCGGCGTGCGGAGAGCGACGGCGACGGAGCTGCATCCGCCGGCGCGGTGTGAGCCGGACCCGGCGGGGCGATGGATCGACATCGGGGCGTCAAGCGCGATCAGCATCGGCCTCCGCTCATGCTCCGACGCCGCGGCTGAGGGCAGCGTCGTGGAGCTCGCGGGCTACGCGTTCGGCGCCGTCGGCGTCAGCGGTGCCGACGGGCTTCGCGGCATAGTGGCTCTGATTTCGGGTACGACGCAAGCGGTCGAAGCGACGTGCAGCGACGTCACCCGGCGGCGTGTCCAGTACGGCCCGAAGGAATCGTCCGAGCGCCTCGTGCTGACCCGGCCCGTTGGTGGTGCGATAGCCGTGAGCTGCGAGAAGCGCTTCGCCAATGTCGTGCGCGGCGTCGTACGCGATGTCGTACTTCACCCCGGCGCTCGTCAGGAGCCGAAGCTGACTGATCCGATCGGCGGATGCGGCGAGGAATGCCCTCGCTCGCGCCTCGTCGGCTGGAACCTGATCGATCCGCCGACCGGCGACCAGCGCATCAACTGCCTCCTGCTGCGCGGCAGTGAGGGGCGTCACGGCCATTGCTCACCGCCGATGATCGGCACGATCGGGCTGTTCCGCACCTGGTCGAGGAACCCGGAATCCTCCTGCGCTTCCTCGGGAGAGAGAATCGTCGGGTTGACTGGTCGATGCACCAGCTCCTCGACTCGGTCGCACGCGCCGTACACCGAATCCGGCTCCGGTGACCCGATCACCATGACGTCGACGTCGTTCGGAGCGGTCCCCTCGATGCCGCGCATCCGGGCGGCGAACGAGCCGTAGAGGAATGCCGCCTCGATCCCATCGATCCGCGCGAACTCCTCGGCCAGGAGAGCGGCCGGCCCGGTGGCGATGAGGAGGATCTCGCGGAGCGGCGGGACCAGGGGGCTCGCGGTGCTGGCGCGAATCAAGCGTGTACGACCAGCGTGCCGCTGGGTGAGGATGCCGGCGTCGAGCAGGCGTGCGACTTCGCGGTGCGCCGTGGGATAGGCCAGGTTGGCCCGCGATGCGAGCTCAGTCAGGCTGACCTCCTCGTCGCTCAGGATCACGACCGAGAGCAGGCGGGCTTGGCCCTCCGACCGGAAGATCGGAGCGAGAAGCGGTGCCTCAGTTCTCATAAATCGGATATTAATATCCAACTTATCGATAGGTCAATCGTCGCCGACGCCGACGAGGAACGGCCGATCCCGACCGGAACTCTCGTCGCATCCCAAGCGAGTTACGCGAACATCTGGCGAAGAACGCCCAGGTCGCCCACGGCGAGCGCATCCGCGATCAACTCTGCATCAGCGGGGTCGGGGAACAGGCCGGCGAGGTCGTCGGTGAAGATCGCGCGCATGGCGTCGAGGTCGCCCGCGTGCGCGGCTTCGCTCATTGCCTCGATCGCGCGCTGATAGGGGACTTGTTGGTAACCGCCGGGCGCGTCTGCAGGGTTGAAATACGGAATCCAGGGGAGAGATGCGTTGGGGTGAAGCAGCAGTGTGTCTCCCGGGTGAATGGTCCGAGTGTGATTGAGCGTCGCGATCGTCCCCGCGTTGGCGAGGCAGAATCTCTCACCGATCGCCGAGAGCGCGTCACCCGGAGCGACCGAATAGGAAACGACTCGTCCCTCAGGATCCAGGATGGCACTTCCCTCGGCGAAGTCGCGTGCTCCTCGGTCTACGAGCTCTCCGCTCAGGCTCGCGCTCATCGCACCCAGGTGCAGCCACGCCGGCTCATCGCATCCGGGTGGGCTGTTCCTCGGAATGGCGATGCCGTGTCCGACATCGACGTACCCGTCGCCGAGCTCATCGACTGCCGCTCCGCCCGGGTCGACATCGGTCTCGCGCTCGTCGTGCGAGTCGTCTGTCGGTGTGAAGATCGCCCAGGATGACAGCTCGGCGTGCACGCCCGCGACCGCGGGGGCGGCGAGGGCGACGAGACCACCGACGATGACGACGGTAGCCCCCACGGTGAACTTCCCAGCGAGGTTCATGACGTCCAACGTACGGGAGCACGACGAGCCGCTGATCCTGATTGTGAAGAAAGTCGTCGTGCCGAACCTGTAAGAGCGACGTCCGTCGATCGTCAGGCCTGGTGAACGGGAGCGGAGAAGCCGCCCCGTCACCTGACAAGGAGACGATCATGAACGCCACACTCACCTCGGCCACCGCCCTCGGCCACCGTTTCGCCGACACCGACCCCATTCCGTCCGACGGCTACGCCCGTGCCGTCCTCGCCTACGCCAACGAAAGCGCCGCCCCTTGCGCCGAGCGAACCAGCCCCGCAGACGCCGCAACCGGAGTCGCCGGCTCCGACCGTTCGGCTCTCAGCTGTATGGATCGGGGTCGACGGATGCCCCGACGAGACACCGTTCCTCTACCGGATCACCTGATCGGCGAGCGACGCGGACACCGCGCGTCTTGCGGGTACGTGGGGTGACGACGAGGTGCCCCTGTCGGACGTTGCCGAACGCTGCGGCGCTCAGACGGCCCGCTTCACGCTCACCGCGGTCGGCTCAGGCGGCGAGGTGGTCGAAGTTGTGGAGGCGGAGGCGACTCCGGCCGGCTGAGCTCCGAGAGCCGCTAAAGGCGTCTGCCTTCGCGGTCGCGCGTCACGCGCAGAGACTCCACCGAGCGACGACAGCGCGATGGTCACTGCCGTCGACGGCGTAACTGTGCCAGTCGGTGGGTGCGGCATCCCTCGCGAACACGTGGTCGATCGCCGTGAACGCCGGCACCAGTCTGCCTTCCGGCCAGGTGGGCCAGGGGATCGGGCCCGCCGCTTCGGCGCCGGTGCGGAGACCTGACGCGAGGCGACGAAGCGCCGGGTGAGCGAACGAGGCGTTGAAATCACCGGCGACGATGAGTCGGTCATCGGGGGCCTGATCCACCCACGCGGTGATGTCGTCGAGGCCACTGAGCCAGCCGTTCGGCTGCCAGACCGGTGGCGGCGGATGCACCGCGGCCAACCTCACGTCGACGGCACCCGGCATCGTCGCGACGGCGCTGACCTGGTCGAACTCACTCCCGGGGACGTCCTCCTCCAGCGACAGCGGATACGCAGAGAGGATCACGCTTCCGCTCGCCTGGCCCTGGGTCACCTCACGGGTGCGGTGGGGCAACATGTCGGCCAGGTCGTTCTGGATGAGCACCGCGTCGATGAGCGCTTCATTCGTCTCGAGCAGAACGACGGCATCCGGTCGAGTGGCACGGATGAGCTCGGACAGCGCGGCAGGATCGGCGCCTGAGAGCTTCGCGTTGAAGGACAACACGGTCAGGGGAGTTCCGGCCTCGCACATCTGTGCCTCGCGAATCGGGGTGAGGGTCGGGATGCCGCTGATCGCGGCGCCGATGATGAAGACCAACGCGGCCGCCCACAGCCGAAAAACCATCGACGTCAACGCGAACAGCAGCAGGGCAACTGCTCCGAGCGGAACGAGCGCTTGAAGCACCGGAATCGCGGCCACTCCGCGAATCTCGAGATAGGGCAGCACCGCAGCGACGAGGGAGAGAGTCACCGCGACGGCTGTCCAGACGATCACCTGTCGCCGGGTTCTGCGGCGGACGATGCGTCGTCCCTGCTCGCTGGCCATCGCCCTCATCCTGTCACCCGGACCCGTAGGGCGTCGTCAAGCGCCGCTTCGGGGAATCCGTGCCGTCAGAGCGCCGTCAACGACGACTTCTGCGCCGGCGACGTAGCTCGCGCCCGGCGAAGCGAGGAAGGCGACGACCTGCGCGATCTCCTTGGGATCCGCCGGACGGCCGAGCGGAATGTCGAAGGAGCCGGGATCTACGCGCGACGTCATCGACGTCGGCACGAGCCCCGGCAGAACCGTGTTGACGCGGATTCCGTCTGCCGCCAACTCGACCGCGAGCGACTGACCCAGACCGCGCAAGCCCGCCTTCGACGCCGCATAGGCGTGCAAGCCCTCTCGGCCGCGAATGGCGTCGATGGAGGACACGTTGACGATCACCCCGCCCCCGCGGCGCTTCATGACAGGAGCGACGGTCTTGCACCCGAGAAACGGACCGGTGAGGTTCGTGGCGAGCACGCCGTCCCACTTCTCACGCGACGTGCGATCGAGGGCCGCGGCGAACCCGACCCCGGCGTTGTTCACGAGAACGTCGATGCCGCCATGGCGTCGCTCCGTCGCGGCAACGACCGCCTTCCACTGCCGCTCGTCGGTGACATCCAAACCCGCGGACTCAGCCTTGAGGGAAGACGCCACCGCCTCTGCTCGACGCTCGACGGCATCCGTGACGATGACCCCATACTCGAGCTCGGATAACGCACGCGCGATCGCCGCTCCGATCCCGCGCCCCGCACCCGTCACCAGCGCGACAGTCGCGCGGTCACGGGGTTTCATCGGCGAGGTGTCCATTGCAAGCCATGATCGCAGAGCACATCCACAAGCGAACCGGACGGTGGCCCCTGAGCGTGTCGACGGATCGTCTCGGGCTGACGGCCATGCGCTGCGCCGGACTGCTCGGACGAATCGCCGACAAGGGCGGCACGGTCGACCGCTCGTCGCTCGCCTGCAGCACGCTGCATGTTGGCTCGATCTCGGGGATCCCGTTGAGCTCATGGTGAGCTCGGGCGACGCGCTCGATGCGGTCGTCGCGGCGCTCGCCGCACGTGCGGCCCTGCTCGGTCGATTCGACGCCCCCGCGCCGGAGCACCAGGAGCGGGCCGAGCGCGAGGGTTGGATCGCTCTCCCGGCGGGCGGGCTCGTGGACCTCATCTCGCCGGCAGGATGACGGGTTGGGGCGGTCGCTACCCTGGGCGCATGGAACCGGACTGGATCGAACACCGACGCTCCGACGACGGAGAGAGGGTCGGGTGGATGAAGCCCCTCGACGACGGTTTCATCGCCATCGATCTGCTCGGGCGGCCGCGGACAGGCGTGGTGGACTGGATCACCGCGGAAGAGACTCTCGACGAACTTGGTCTGGGGTATCTCGCCGACCCGCACGAACTGCGTCTCGAGGACGGCTCCTGGCTACGCGTGCGGATCGCGGAGGTGTCCCCCTCGGCGATCCGAGTGAAGAAGGAGGACTGGGGCGACATGAATGCCACCCAGGTCTCCTACCCCGTGGCGTTTCCGGTCGCAGAAGACCAGCTCCGTCCGCTGTCGCGCTGATCGTGCGGCGCCTCGGTAGATCGCCGCACGCAAGGATGGGTGCATGGCAGTCGACGTGACGGTAGTCGGTGGGGGGATCTCGGGTCTCGCGTGCGCACGGGCGGCAACCGCCGCGGGACTCTCGGTGCGGGTTCTCGACCGGGGGCGCCGCGTCGGCGGCCGCCTGGCGAGCCGCACGCTCTGGGGGCGCCCCGTCGACCACGGCGCGTCGTACTTCGTCGTCGGCGACTCTGCGCCCTTCGAAGCGGTCGTCGCCGGGTGGCAGGAACGTGGACTTGCGCGCCCGTGGACCGACACGTTCGTCGTGATCGGCGCCGACGGGTCGCAGACGCAGAAGCCCGGGCCGATCCGCTGGGCCGCGCCGCGAGGTCTGCGATCGCTCGCGGCTGACCTTGCGGACGGCCTGGATGTGCACCTGGACCGCACGATCGAACGTGTCGAGCCCTACCGCGTCGACTGGCAGGATGCCGGTGAGGTCGTGCTCGCCATGCCCGGCCCGCAGGCGGCCCGCCTCACCGGCGCCGCACCCGGCGCCGACCTGGAGTGGGAGCCGGTCATCGCCGTCGCCCTGCGATGGGACCGCCGGCAGTGGCCGGGGGACCTGCACGGCGCGTTCGTCGACGAGCACCCCGACGTGTCCTTCATCGCCGACGACGGCGACCGCCGGGGCGACGCGGCGCCCGTGCTCGTGGTGCATACGACGGCACAGCGTGCGCGGCAGCATCTCGACGAGCCGGCGACCGCGGTCCCCGCTGTCGTCGCCGCCACCCGGCACCTGCTGGGCATCCACACCGAGCCCGAAGAGACCTTCGCCCACCGCTGGAGGTTCGCCCGACCCGCTCAGACGGCCGGTGCGTCGTACTTCCGCGGTCCCGGCCTGTCCGCATGCGGCGACGCGTGGGGCGACAGCCCGGCCGTCCGCACCGCGTGGAGCTCCGGTCACGCCCTCGGCCTCGCGCTCGCCGCCGCCTGACGCATCCCTCGCTCGGCGACGCGACTCCTCGGTCGCGAGGTCTCAGCGGAAGGATGCCGCAACGGCGTTGCGGTGGTATTCGAAGACGATGCTCGTGCGGGTCGTGGCGACCGACTGCTGCGCGGACAGGTGCTCAACGACGAACTCGCGCACTTCCGAGGCGTCCGCGACGGCGATGTGCACCATGAAGTCGTCGACGCCGCCGACGAAGAACAACTGGACGACCTGCGGCAGCTTGCGCACCTCGTCGGCGAACGCCACGATGCTGTCGTGGCGGGCGCCCGGGCGCAGCGCCACCCCGATCATGGCCTGCAGACCTCGGCCGAGTCGCTGGTGATCCACGCTGGCGTGGAAGCCGGTGATGATGCCGCGATCGACGAGGGAGCGCATCCGGGTGTGAGCCGTCGACGGGGCGACGCCCAGCGACGCGGCGAGGTCGGCGTTGGTGGTGCGGCCGTCGCGGGACAGGATCGCGATGATCTGCCTGTCGACGGCGTCGAGGTCGGCGACCTCTTTCACGCGGATGTCACGCTGCGGCCCGGGCATATCCGATCCTTTCGTCGGAGCCTGCGAAGATGCTTTCGTCGCACGGTCACCGATGTGCTCTTCGTGCCGCCCGTGCGGTCATTCGGCCACGCATCGCGGAAGTATCTTCGGAGGAAATCCCACTGTAACGAACATCCGGCGATCATCGAAGAGTACGGCCGTCCTTTCCTCGTCACTCAGGAGTAACGACATGCGCATCGGCATCCCCACGGAGATCAAGAACAACGAGAACCGCGTCGCGATCACCCCGGCCGGCGTCGACGAGCTCGCCCGCCGCGGGCACGAGGTGCTCGTGCAGGCCGGTGCGGGGGCGGGCTCGCGCATCGACGACGAGGACTATGCCGCCGCCGGCGCCGTGATCGTGCCGGACCCCGCCGAGGTCTGGGATGGCGCCGACCTGCTGGTGAAGGTGAAAGAGCCGATCGCCGCCGAGTATGCCCATCTCCGGCCCGACCTGACCCTGTTCACGTATCTGCACCTCGCCGCCGATCGCCCGCTCACCGAGGCGATCGTCGCATCCGGTGCCACGGCCATCGCCTACGAGACGGTTCAGCTGCCCGACCGCTCGCTGCCGTTGCTGACACCCATGAGCGAGGTCGCCGGGCGGCTGTCGATCGCCGTCGGCTCGTACCACCTCATGAGCGCACAGGGTGGCCGCGGGATGCTGCTCGGTGGAGTCGCCGGCACCCGGCGCGCGCAGGTGGTCGTGATCGGTGGCGGAGTGGCCGGCGAGCACGCCGCCGCGAATGCGATCGGCCTCGGTGCGCAGGTCACCGTTCTCGACGTCAACCTGGCGCGACTGCGCGAGCTCGAGCACCGCTACGGCAACGCCCTGCAGACCGGTGCGTCCACGCGCTACGCGATCGCCGAGGCTCTCCAGAGCGCCGACCTCGTGATCGGGTCCGTTCTGATCCCGGGCGCCGCGGCCCCCAAGCTCGTGACAGACGACATGGTCGCGGGCATGAAGCCCGGGTCTCTGCTCGTCGACATCGCGATCGACCAGGGTGGCTGCTTCGAAGGTTCGCACGCCACCACTCACGACGCACCGACGTTCGCCGTGCACGACGCACTCTACTACTGCGTCGCCAACATGCCGGGCGCGGTCCCTGAGACCTCGACCCGCGCGCTCACCAACGCCACGCTCCCATACGTCGCAGCGCTCGCTGACCGGGGGTGGGATGCCGCGGCCGCAGCCGACCCGTCACTGGCGAAGGGCCTCAACGTGCGTGGCGGCGAGGTCGTCAACGTCGGCGTGGCCGCGGCGCTCGGCTACGCCCACGCCGACTGACCCGGGAGGCGGGCCGGCTGCATCCGGATCTGCTCCGTCAGCGTCGAAAGTAGAACCCTTCGTCGAGGTCTTCGAGAAGGGTCTGCTCCGTGGGTTCCCATCCCAGGAGTTCCTGCGTCTGCGCGCTCGAGGTGGGGTTGTCGACCCCGATGAAGTTTCCGACGAAACCGTACCGCTCGGCGGCGACCTCGGGGGCGACGCTTTCCACGGGCACGTTGACACCGCGGCCGATCGCTTCGGCGATCCGCCGGAAGGGTATTCCCTCCTCGGCGGTGAGGTGCAGCGGGATGCCGGCCGGCAGGTCGTCCTTCTCCAGCGCGAGACGGATGGCGCGAGAAACGTCCAGATTGTGTACAGCCGGCCATCGGTTGAGGCCGTCTCCGACGTAGCCGAAGCTGCCCTGCTGTCGCGCTGCGGCGATCAGGGACGGGATGAACCCGTGATGATCACGGGGCCCGTGCACGGTGGGAGACAGGCGCAGCGCCGCGCTGCGAACGCCGCGGGCCGCGAGGTTCCGCAGGATCCCGTCGGTCATGGCTCGAGGGTTGCCGGCCCGCGTCGGGTCGATGACCGTGTCTTCGGAGCCGACGTCGCCGGGGGGAACCGATCCCACCAGCATCATGGTGCCCGACGCCGCCAGCAACGGCTTGCCGGTGTGCTCGAGGGCCGCGCCGAGTGCTTCGATCAGGGCGCGGTCGGCCGCGATCGCCGCGGCGAAGTCTCCGCCGTCGTGGGCGAACGCGAGGTTCACCACGCCATCCGACGCGGCGGCGAGTTCGGCGAGGCGCGCGGTGTCGTCCATGGTGCCGACGACGGGTTCGGCCCCTAGGGCGGCGAGCCGCTGGGCTCCCGCGTCCGTTCGGGACAATCCGACGACCTGATGCCCCGCGCCGATGAGCTCGGCGGTGACGAGTGACCCGATGTGACCGCTCGCTCCGGTGATGAAAATCTTCATGAATCCTCCAATGTCAGAAACTGACATCAACATACGCGTGATGTCAGTGTCTGTCACCACTACGCTGGGCCCATGGGTCGATGGGAACCGGGGGCGCGGGAGCGCCTCGTCGCGGCCGCCGCTGAGCTGTTTCTGGATCGGGGCTACGAGGCGACGACGGTCGCTGAGATCGCCGCACGCGCCGGGGTGACCGAGCGAACCTACTTCCGTCACTTCTCCGATAAGCGCGAGGTGCTCTTCGGCGATCCCGAGGCCTACAACCATGTGTTCACCGACGCCGTCGCGGCGGCCCCCGCCGACGCGAAGCCGCTGGATGCCGTCGCCGAGGCTCTGCGCGCCGCCGGCGGCTTCTTCGTCGGTCGCCACCGCTATGCCGGTGTCCGCCAGCGGATCATCGACGCGAACCCCGAACTCCAGGAGCGGGAGCAGATCAAGAGGCTGCATCTCACCGAGGCGATCGCCGCCGCGCTGCGCGCACGCGGTGTCGCGGATGCGACGTCGCGGCTCACCGCTGAGCTCGGCACGGTGGCGTTCTCCCACGCCTTCTCGCGCTGGGTCACCGCCGACGACGACTCCGACCTCGGGGCTCTGGCGGTCGACGTTCTCGCCGAGTTGCGCGCCGCAGCGCGCTGAACCGCTGCCGTCGGGGCGTCGATGGCGGGGTGCGTGCCGACGGGGTGCGGGGTTCCCGCGCGACACAGTGGCTATCGATCGCGTCGGGTGGGGTCCGGCTCCGGCGCGAGGTGAGCGAGGTCGCCGACGGCGACATCCTCGAGCTTCCGGGCAACCCACGGGTGATCGGCATGCCCGGTCACTCCCCCGGCAGCATCGCCGTCTTCTCGCCCGACGCGCGCGCCGTGTTCGTCGTCGACGCACTCCCGACACGGCACGTGCTCACCGGTCGCACCGGTCCCGGCCCGGCGCCGTTCACCGACGACCCCGCCGGGGCGCTCGCGTCCCTCGACCGCATCGCCGGGCTGGACGCGGATTGGGTGCTCCCGGGACACGGCCCGGCCTTCCGTGGGTCACCCTCGGTCGCCGTCGAGGCCGTGCGAGCCGCCGCCGGGGCGTAGCGGCTCCACTTGCTGAACCGTCAGGGTGCGGGACGGTCGCCGACGTCGACGACGCAGAATCGGTTGCCTTCGGTGTCCTCGAGTACGACGTAGTCGGCGTCGGGCGGGTAGCCGTGCCAGTCCACCTCGTGTGCGCCCAGCGCGAGGAGTCGCCGGATCTCCGCTCCCTGATCCTGTGCATAGAGATCGAGGTGGATGCGGGGCGGGTAGTGCTGGGGGTATCCGGTCACGGACAGGGCGATGCTCGTGCCGGGTCCATCCCACCCGGACTTGTCCGCGGGGTCGAGGATGACCCAGTCCTCGGACGGCTCGTTCCGATTCACGTATCCCAGTGCGGCCCGCCAGAAGTCGCCCGCGCGGACGATGTCCTCGACGGTCAGCACGATCGTCCCGATGCTCAGCATGGCGTCATCCTCCTCCCCGTCCCGCAAGCGGCCAAGGGGTGCATGGTGGCCCCTCCAGGTCAGCGATCCCGCCGTGCGATGCCGGGGTAGTCGACGATGAGGCCGGCCGAATCGACGTCGAGGTCGCAGACGACCCCGAAAGTCGACGACTCGTAGTGGAACCGGAATCCCTCGGGAGAGGCGCTCAAGAGCGTGTAGCGCTGCTCCAGCCGCTCCACCCGAAGGTCACCGGCGCGCACGAACGCCGCGGGAACCTCGACGACGGTTCCGACCGTGAAGTCGAGTCGGTGGAGGGGGAGGGTGTTCGTCACGGCCGACGACTCGATGTCGATGTCGACACAGTCCTGGAGGTCGGGTCGATGGTGACCATCCACCGTCCAGCCGGTCTGGTGATCTCGCTGCAGCGACACCTCACACATGCCTTCAGGCGCCGTGGCCGACGCGTGCGCACCGATCGTTCGCCACCCTGCGTCTGTCTCGATGTCGTACCCGACCGACCAGAGCTCCTCACCGTCACGGGCGGCGGTGTGCCCCCACATGCGGTGACCCGCACCCGCGTCGGAGAAGAACGCGACCTCGAACCCGTGCGCGTGTCGCCAGCTCCCGCTCACCGGCGGCTCCCGCAGATCCATGACGAGAACGTATCCGCGCGCTCGCCGGAACGAAAGCGGCGGGCCGGCATTGCGACTGGAGTCGCCCTCGTGCGCCGCCGCTCCCGCGGAACAGCCACTCAGGGCGCTGTCCCGTGCCGGTCAGGCCGCTGCGGAGCCGGTCAGGGCGCCCCCTGGTGCACCAACTCAGGCTGAGACAGCGGATTCGGTGCGCGGCGACGGTCCCAAGGTCGTCCCAGCCTGAGTTGCGGCACGGGGCGGTTCCACACCATCCTGAATCGCCCTGGGTTTCGTTCC
>NZ_DEPK01000184.1:7787-10356 GCF_002358725.1 Microbacterium sp. UBA3394 | reverse complement strand
GAGGAGGGACCGGACCACCTGCACGTCGCTGATGTCGGGAACATCGCGAAGAACGCTCGTCGTCTCGCCGAGCAGCGAGGCCACCATCGCCTTCGTGGCGAGGTTCTTCGCACCCTTCACCTCGACGCGGCCGCGCAGCGGCCGACCGCCCGTGATCCGCAGGGTTTCTCCGGTCATCTGCTTCTCTCCTGACGTGGGCTCGGCCGAGTCGTCGAGAAGTGTCTTCATCCGGTGAACCTCATTCGCGTGTTCGAGGGGCGCTTGTCGCCGACCCTTCCGGTGGGAAGGGTCCGGGCTCAACGGACGGGTGTCGTCCGTGGCCGCCACGCCTCGCGGCGAGCCTCGAATTCTGCGACCTTGTGTTCGTTCCGCAGGGTGAGCCCGATGTCATCGAGCCCCTCGAGAAGCCGCCACCTAGTGTAATCGTCGATCTCGAATCGAGCTTCGAGGTTGCCGAGTACGGCGGTTCGCGCTTCGAGGTCGACAGTCATCTCGGCTCCGGGCTCGGCCGCCATCGCGTCCCAGAAGGCCTCGAGCTCGGTGTCGGTGATCACCCCGGTCACCAGTCCCTGCTTGCCGGAGTTGCCCCGGAAGATGTCCGCGAACTTGGTGCTGAGCACGACCTTGAAGCCGTAGTCGCGCAGCGCCCAGACCGCGTGCTCACGGCTGGACCCGGTTCCGAAATCGGGCCCGGCGACGAGGATCGACGCGGATGCATACGCGGGCTGGTTGAGGACGAAGTCGGGTTCCTGACGCCAGTTCGCGAACAGCGCATCGTCGAAGCCGGTCTTCGTCACCCGCTTGAGGTAGACGGCCGGGATGATCTGGTCGGTGTCGACCGCGGAACGGCGCAGCGGGGCGGCGACGCCGGTGTGGGTGGTGAACTTCTCCATGTCAGGCCCCCGCTCCGCTCGTCGCCGGCACAGCCTGCTCGACGGGTTCGAGATCCGAGGGGCTGGACAGCGTGCCGCGCACCGCCGTCGCGGCCGCGACCAGGGGCGAGACGAGGTGGGTGCGGCCGCCCTTGCCCTGTCGCCCCTCGAAATTGCGGTTGCTCGTCGACGCGCAGCGCTCCCCCGGGCTCAGCTGGTCGGGATTCATGCCGAGGCACATCGAGCAGCCGGCGAACCGCCACTCGGCACCGAAGGCCGTGATGATCTTGTCGAGTCCCTCGGCCTCGGCCTCCAGCCTCACGCGCGCGGAGCCGGGAACGACCATCACCCGGACACCGGGTGCCTTCGTGCGCCCATCGATGATCGACGCGAACTCGCGCAGGTCTTCGATGCGGCTGTTCGTGCACGATCCCATGAAGACCGCGTCGACGGGGATGTCCTTCATCGGCGTCCCCGCCTGGAGATCCATGTACTCGAGGGCGCGCTCGGCCGCGACGCGCGCGTTCGCGTCCGCGAAATCGTCGGGCGAGGGGACGCGATCACTCAGCGACACCCCCTGCCCGGGGTTCGTGCCCCACGTGACGAACGGCTCGAGTTCGGCGGCGTCGAGGAACACCTCGGCGTCGTACACGGCCCCCTCGTCCGAGGGCAGAGTGCGCCAGTACGCGACCGCGTCATCCCAGTCCTGTCCGGTCGGCGCGTGATCGCGACCCTCGAGGTAGGCGAAGGTCGTCTCATCCGGGGCGACCATGCCGGCGCGGGCACCCGCCTCGATCGACATGTTGCACATCGTCATGCGGCCCTCCATCGACAGGCCGCGGATCGCGCTGCCGCGGTACTCGAGCACGTAGCCCTGGCCGCCGTTGGTGCCGATCTTCGCGATAACGGCGAGGATGATGTCCTTCGCCGTCACGCCGGGGCGGAGCTCGCCCTCGACGGTCACCGCCATGGTCTTGAACGGCTTCAACGGCAAGGTCTGCGTCGCGAGCACGTGCTCGACCTCGCTCGTGCCGATGCCGAAGGCCATCGCCCCGAACGCTCCATGGGTCGAGGTGTGGGAGTCACCGCACACGACGGTGATGCCCGGCATCGTGAGTCCGAGCTGCGGGCCGACGACGTGGACGATGCCCTGCTCCATGTCACCCAGCGAATGCAGACGCACGCCGAACTCCTCGGCGTTGCGGCGCAGGGTCTCGATCTGGGTGCGACTGGTGACGTCGGCGATGGGCTTGTGGATCTCCAGCGTCGGCGTGTTGTGGTCCTCGGTGGCGATCGTGTGCTCGAGACGCCGCACCGGGCGATTCTCGGCGCGCAGACCGTCGAACGCCTGCGGGCTGGTGACCTCGTGCACCAGGTGCAGGTCGATGTAGATCAGGTCGGGCTGGCCGCCCTCGCCCTTGACGACGAGGTGGTCGTCCCACACCTTCTCGGCGAGGGTGCGGGGGCGGTCGGGAATGACGGATGCGTCGGGAATGGGTGTGCTCATTGCGCTCTCCTCGGGATGGGGGATCAAGCCCGCGACGAAACTCCGCGACGAGTGAGGCCTGGNNGAATGCAGACGCACGCCGAACTCCTCCGCGTTGCGACGCAGGGTCTCGATCTGGGTGCGACTGGTGACGTCGGCGATGGGCTTGTGGATCTCCAGCGTCGGCGTGTTGTGGTCCTCGGTGGCGATC
>NZ_DEPK01000184.1:297-7541 GCF_002358725.1 Microbacterium sp. UBA3394 | reverse complement strand
AACTCCGCGACGAGTGAGGCCTGGGTTACGAGGACTCGTCGCGGCCGCTAAGGAGAAGGCGAGCGATCCACACGGAGCCAGGCTATCACTGCCGCCGACGTGCCCGGACGTGCACCGGCACGCCTCAGCTGCGGTCGCGCGGGTCGACCGTGGGCGGAGTGGCGTGCTCGTCCGCGACGACGGATGCCGCCTCTTCGGCGTCGGTCGCGCCGCTGCCGTCGGGGATGGCGGGCGTCTCCGGCTCCGGCACCACCGGCTCCTTGCCGGCGGCGATGAGACTGGCGACGGTCGCGACCGCCATCGACACCAGGATGACGCCCAGCGAGACCCAGGTGGAGATCTCCGGTGCCCACTCGACGTGCTCGCCGCCGTTGATGAACGGAAGCTCGTTGACGTGCAGGGCGTGCAGGAAGAGCTTCACGCCGATGAACGCGAGGATGAACGCGATGCCGTAGTGCAGGTAACGGAGCCGGTCGAGCAGTCCGCCGAGAAGGAAGTAGAGCTGACGCAGTCCCATCAGCGCGAAGAGGTTCGCCGTGAACACGATGAACGCACTCTGGGTGATGCCGAAGATCGCGGGGATCGAATCGATCGCGAAGACGAGATCGGTGAAGCCGATCGCCACGAAGACGAGGATCATCGGCGTCCACACCTTCTTGCCGCCCATCACCGTGCGCAGCTTGGGGCCGTCGTACGAGTCGGAGATGTTGAAGAAGCGCCGCATGAAGCGCACCAGCCCGGTCTCGGTCTGCGCCGAGTTCTCGTGCGATCCGGGGAACGCCTGCCGCCACGCCGTGTAGACGAGGAAGAGGCCGAAGACGTAGAAGATCCAGCTGAGGTTCTCGATGAGGACGGCGCCGAGCATGATGAAGATCGCGCGCAGGACCAGCGCGATGATGATGCCCACCATCAGCACCTCCTGCTGGTATCGGCGCGGCACGGCGAACTGGCTCATGAGCAGGACGAAGACGAAGAGATTGTCCACCGACAGGCTGTACTCCGTCAGCCATCCCGCGACGAACTCCCCCATCGCATCGTGGCTGCCGGTCACCCACAGCAGCACGACCGCGAACACCAGCGCCAGCGAGACGTAGAAGACCACCCACAGCGTCGCCTCGCGCATCGACGGGATATGCGGGCGCTTCAGGATCAGCAGCAGGTCGGCGACCAGAATGACCACCAGCACGGCGAGCGCGGCGATCTGGAACCACGCGGGGATCTCGTAACCCATCAGGGCCTTTCGAAGAGGGATGCACGAATCATCGAAAGTCTCTCCCCCGCTGACGCGGCGCGCGCCCGGGGCCCTGCAGGACCCGTGATGACGGACGCGCGAGGACGGGATACTCCCTCTCGCGGCCTCAACCCTACCGGGTCGCCGCGCGGCACCCCACCGATGTGAGACGATCGCGCCGGTGCCGACACTTCACGGGTGTAGGACCACCCTCGGCCTCGAAGGAGCAGCACCGCATGAGTTCCGCGCCCGCATCCGACGACGCGACGCTCGTGGCGCTCGCCGCGAGCGGGAGCGAGCACGCGTTCCGCACGCTGTACCGCTCCTACGCGCCCGCCCTGTACCGCGTCGCGTACGCGCTGCTCGGTGACGCGCCCGACGCCGAGGACGTGCTGCAGGAGACCTTCCTCGTGGCGTGGCGGAAGCTGCCGGGCATGCGCCTGGCGGGCGAGTCGCTCTTTCCGTGGCTGGTGACGATCTGCCGCTTCCAGTCGGCGAACCGGATGCGCCAGCAGCGTCGCGACCGGGAAACCCGCGGTCGGCTCCCCGAGGGCGCGCCCGCGCGGGTGGACGTCGAGCAGCAGGTGATCGGAGCCGACCTCGCGCGTCGCATCGGCGACGAGGTCGACGGACTCGGCGAGCTCGATCGGGGCATCTTCCTGCTGTGCGCGGTGGAAGGACTCGACTACGGCGCGGCGGCCGCGCGGCTCGGTGTCTCGCACGGGGTGGTCCGCAATCGCCTGTCCCGCATCCGTTCACGGCTGCGGGCAACCGTGAAGGAGAGCACGTCATGACATCGAACGACCCGCTGCCGCACATCTCCGAGGCCAGCCTGGATCGCATCGAGGACTCGGTGTTCACCGGAATCGCGCGCGAACGCGACCGACGCCGCACGCGACGTGCGCGGTGGTGGGCCGGCGGCGCCGCCGCGGTCGCCGTGATCGCAGCGGCCGCGCTCATCGGCCCCGCCGTGCTGGTCGGGCCGGCCTCCACCGACATCAGCGCGGTCGAGGTCCCCGACGGCGGCGGCCAGATGGCGGATGCCCCCGCCGATGGCGCGACGGAGTCGGGTATGGCTGCCGACGATGCGACCTCGTCGAGGATCGAGATCGGCCCCGGCGACACCGATCGCGAACTCATCACCTCCGCGACGGCGACTCTCCTCGTCGACGACGCCGCGACCAGCGCCGAGGCGGTCGCCGTCGCCGCACGAGCTCGCGGAGGCTGGGTGGAGTCGCTGACGATCACCGAGGACGAATCCCGCTCGGACGACGCGTACACGTCGGGGATGACGGACACGTCGATGCCCGTCCCGTACGCCGGATCGTGGATCACGGTGCGCGTTCCCGCCGATCAGCTCGACGCGATCGTCGCCGACCTCTCCGCGATCGGAGAGGTGCGTTCGAGCTCGGTCGACACCTTCGACGTCACGGAGCAGGCGATCGACCTTCGCGCACGGGTCGAGGCCACGGAGGCGTCGGTTGCCCGGCTCACGGAACTGCTCGACGAATCCGCGGACCTGTCTGATCTGATCGCTGCCGAGACGGCGCTCGCCGACCGTCAGGCGCTCCTGGAGTCGTACCGCCAGCAACTGGAAGACCTCGAAGGGCGGGTCGCGACATCCAGTCTGACGGTGACCCTCGTCGAGCCGTCGGAGCCGGTCGAAGCCGACCCCACCGGATTCGGCGACGGGCTGGCGACCGGGTGGAACGGGCTCGTGGCCACACTCAACGGAATCGTCATCGGCCTCGGTTTCCTGCTCCCCTGGCTCCTGGTGGTCGCCGTGGTGGTCGCTGCCGTCTGGCTCGTCGTCATCGGTCGCCGAGCGCGTGCTCGGCGCCGCGCCGCATCCGTCGCCCCCACCCCGGAGGACGACAACGTCTGAGGCCCGCTCAGTGCGTCAGATAGTGGATGACCGCGAGCACCCGACGGTGGTCGTCGGCGTCCACGGCGAGCCCGAGCATGTCGTAGATGTTCGAGGTGTGCTGCACGATCGCCTTCTCCGACAATCCGAGTTCCGCGGCGATCCACCCGTTGCTCCGCCCCTGCGCCATGAGTGCGAGCACCTCGCGCTGCCGCGGAGTCAGGGCCTCGACGCCCCCGCCGAGCAGACGGGCGCGTGCGACCATGATCTCGACGACGTCGGGGTCGAGGGCCGTGCCGCCTCGGGCGACGCGACGCAGGTCGGCGGTGAAGGTCCGCACGTCGGCTATCCGCTGCTTCAGCAGGTATCCGATCCCCGCGCCGCCGTCGCCGATGAGTTCTTCGGCGTAGCGGCGCTGCACGTGCTGGGAGAGCACCACCACGGGCATCGCCGGCCGCTCCGATCGGATGCGCGCCGCGGCGGCGAGGCCCTCATCGGTGTAGGAGGGCGGCATGCGGATGTCGGTGATGACGAGATCGGGGTCGTGAGCCCGAACGGCTTCCTCCAGCGCGACCGCGTCGGGCGCGACCTCCACCACGTCGAACCCGTCCTGTCGCAGCAGCAGCGCGAGTCCTTGGCGCAGGAGCGCTTCGTCTTCACCGATCACGACGCGCACGGCAGACGCACCTCCAGACGTGTGCCCTCCCCGTGCGGCGACGAGATGAACCAGTCGCCGCCGAGGGTGTCCACCCGATCGGCGAGTCCCCGCAGACCGCGACCGGTCGGGTCGGCACCGCCGATGCCGTCGTCGGTCACGGTGATGCGCAGCGTCGGGCCATCGTGCACGAGTACCACCGCGGCGGACCCTGCCCTCGCGTGCTTGACCGCGTTCGCGAGAGCTTCGGCCACGACGAAATAGGCGGTGGTTCCCGTGGCGGCGGGCAGCAGACCCGGCTCGACCCGCGCCGACATGGTCGTCGGCACGGGCATACGGTCGACGAGGTCCTCCACGGCCGCGACGAAGCCGCGCTCCATGAGCGGCATGGGCAGCACGTCGTGTACGAGCCGGCGCAGATCTCCGGCGGCGACGTCGATACGACGACGCAACGCCGTGGCCGCCGCCGCGGCAGCGACTCCGACTTCCGGCGCATGCGCGATCTGCTGAGCCTCGACGCCCAGCAGGACCAGCTGCGCCTGCAGTCCGTCGTGGAGGTCTTGGGCGATGCGGAACCTCTCGCGATCGGCGGTCTCCACGATGCGGATGCGGGATGCGCGCACCTCGCGACGGCTCTGGCGCAGTTCGGCGGTCAGGCGGGAGCGGTCGATCGCGACGGCGATGATGCGCCCGGCGCGACGCACGCGCGTCTCGTCGATCTCGGAGCGGCAGTCGTACTCGATCGCACCCACCGGGCGTCCGTCGATGTCGACGTCGACGACCCCGCGGTCGGGATGCGCCGACACGCGCGCGGGTTCCCCGTCCTCGTCGACCAGACCGTCGGGCGCGCGCAGGAGCACCCGGAGCGACGGATCGCCGAGGGTGTCCGCCACAGCATCGGACAGGGGACGCGAGCCGTCGGATGAGGTCGACAGCTGCTCACCGAGATCGGCGAGATCCCGCGTCGGCGTGAATCCGCCGCCGAGCACGCCGATCAGGAACGCGATCGGGATGCCGAGCAGGAGCAGCAGCTGGAGCCCGGCGCGCAGCACCGCCTCATCGGCGGGCAGGACCACGGGAAGCGCGACGATGGTGAGCACCGCGACGATGCCGTAGGCGTAGAGCGGCAGCAGCACCCGCCTCGCGTGAGCATCGGCGTGCTGCAGGCGTCGCACCAGCAGCCACGCCGTCGCGACCATGAGCGCGAGCCCGACGGCGCTCTGCACGGCGGCCACCGGCGCCGCCATCGCGGGCGCGTCCAGCAGCACGGCCGGCAGCGGGAGGAGGATGGCGATCGTGTAGGCGATCGCAGCGAGTCCGACCGCGAGCCTCCCCGTGAGCCGGCCGGTGGGGAAGGCCAGCAGCAGGTGGACGATGACGGCGAGAACCGCCGTCGCGAACACGTTGCCGAGTGTCGCGAGCTCCGGCACCGGCGCGTTCGCGAGATTCGCGACCGTGAGGGAGACCCCGCCGCAGACCAGCAGCATCCCGGTCGCATTGGCAGGGCGTCGAAGCCAGGCGACGGCGCCCGCGACCAGATAGACGATCGCGACGACCGCGAACAGGGTGATGGGGACGGCCCCCTCCCCCGCGCCGGGGAGCACGAGCGCGAGCACGACGAGCGCCAGCAGCGATCCGACGAGCGTGAGGATGCTGAGGACCCCGCGCATCGACCGCACCGACGGCGCCCGGTAGCGCGTGGGTGCTGCCATGCGTCCTCCCCGATCATCACCGGCCCGGTCATCGCCGGCGGGTTCGACTATCCTCGCGCATCCCGGTCACCGCCATGGACCTGGGTCTATGTTCCTCACGCGTGGTCCACCGCCAGAGTGGAAGAGGCCCTGCCCCACCCGATACGGAGAGCCCATGCCCCGAAGATCCCTCGTCCCCGCCGCCGCCATCGCCTCGGCGGGCCTCCTTCTCACCGGGTGCGTCCCTGAAGCCGGCGGTGAGGCGGTGGTCGTCGAGACGGCAGACGCTCCGCCGGGCGATGCGATCGCCCTGCCCGCGGCGAACGTCGACGATGCCGTCACGGACGCGCTGTCGCAGCTGCCCGGCCTGATCGCGGACGACCTCGCGGAGACAGGCGTGCCCGGACTCGCCGTGGCCGTCGTCCACGGCGGCGAGATCGTGTACGCCGAAGGCTTCGGGGTGAAGACCGCGGGGGAAGGAGATCCAATCGACCCGGAGACGGTGTTCCAGATCGCGTCGGTCTCGAAGTCGCTGTCATCGACGGCGATCACCGCCGCCATCGGACAGGGTGCCCTCACGTGGGAGACCCCGGTGTCCGACCTCCTCCCGGGCTTCGCGCTGAGCGACCCCTATGTGACCGAGCACGCCACGGTCGGCGACTTCTTCTCGCACCGGACGGGACTGGACACCGGAGCCGGCGACGACCTGGAAGACCTCGGGTACGGGCGCGAGTACATTCTGGATCATCTCGACATGCTCCCCCTCGACGCGTTCCGATCCAGCTACCACTACTCCAATTACGGCATCACCGTGGGCGCTGAGGCGGCCGCCGCCGCAGTCGGCGAGCCGTGGGAGGACGTCACCGAGTCGCTGGTGTACGAACCGCTCGGGATGACACGGACGAGCTCCCGCTACGAGGACTTCCTCGCGGAGGACAACCGCGCGACCATCCACGCGTTCGTCGACGGCAGGTTCCAGCCGCTCTTCGACCGCGACCCCGATGCACAGGCTCCCGCCGGCGGCGTCTCGTCGAACGTCATCGACCTCGCCGCGTGGATGAACGCCGTCCTGGCCGGCGGAGAGCACGGCGGGGAGCAGATCTTCGACGCCGCGGCCCTGACGGCGGCGACGACCGGTGAGATGATCTCGAGCCACCCTCCCGAAGCGACATGGCGCACCAGCATGTACGGGTTCGGCTTCAACGTCGACACGGCGGTGGGAGGACGCACCGGCATCGCCCACTCGGGCGGGTTCGTGCTGGGAGCCGCGACGAACTTCCGCCTGATCCCGAGCCTGGACCTGGGGATCGTGACCCTCACCAACGGGGGCCCCTACGGCCTTCCCGAGGCGGTCAACGCACAGTTCCTCGACCTGGTGCAGTACGGCGACCTGACCCGCGACTGGATCACGGACTACCGTGCCGCCGTGGCGAGCCTCACCACGCCCGTCGGCGATCTCGTCGACGAGCAGGCGCCGAGTGCCCCCGACGCGCCTCGTGACCTCGCCGACTACGAGGGGACCTACGACAACGCCTACTTCGGACCGCTCACCGTGTCCGAGCGGAACGGTCAGCTCGTCCTGGCGATGGGAGCGGATGACGGGTACGTGCTCGAGCTGAGGCATTGGGACGGGGATGCCTTCGCGTTCGTCCCGACGGGTGAGAACGCCCCGGAGGGATCGATGTCGTCCGCGACGTTCCTCGAGGACGGGGGTGATGTCACCGGCGTCACGCTGCAGTTCTTCGACGCCCAGGGGCTCGGGACCTGGAGCCGGTGACGAGGGTTATAGGCCAAAACGTGTGG
>NZ_DEPK01000184.1:0-121 GCF_002358725.1 Microbacterium sp. UBA3394 | reverse complement strand
TGCCTTCGCGTTCGTCCCGACGGGCGAGAACGCCCCGGAGGGATCCCTGTCCTCCGCGACGTTCGTCCAAGACGCGGGTGATGTCACCGGCGTCACACTGCAGTTCTTCGACACCCAGGGG
>NZ_DEPK01000043.1:0-5424 GCF_002358725.1 Microbacterium sp. UBA3394 | reverse complement strand
GTCGATCGACTGCGGCACGGTCTCGTTCATGGTCTGCTCGGCGGCGAGCTGCAGGTCGATGTCGAGCGTGGTGTAGATGTTCAGGCCACCGCGGCGCAGGGCGGCGGTGCGCTCATCCTGCGTCTCGCCGAAGGCGGGATCCTTCGCGATGACGTCCTGCACGTACTTGCAGAAGAACGCCGACCCGCCGGCCTCGGCACAGCCGGAGGACGGCACGGTGATGTTCGGCTCGATGGGCGACTTGGCCGCCTCGACGTACTGCTCCTGCGTGATCTTGCCGTCGTCGAGCATGCGGCTGAGCACGTAGAGCTGACGTCCCTTGGTGAGGGTGTAGCCGTCGGCGGCTGCGAGGTACTCCTCTTCGGTGATCGTGCCGTCGGCCAGGAGCGTGTCGAGGGCGGTGATCGTGCCGTCGCCCTCGTTGACCTCGCCGTCGGGCGCGGTGTTCAGTGGCGCGCCCTCGCTGTTGGTGGTCGAGCCGCCGGGCTGGTCGATGCGGTACGTGTTCGGGTTCTGAACGATGCCCGCGAGCGTCGCGGCCTGGGCGACGCTGAGATCGGACGAACTGACATTGAAGTAGTACCGCGCGGCGGCCTCGATGCCGTAGTTGGTGCCGCCGAAGTTGGCGATGTTCAGGTAACCGAGCAGGATGTCGTTCTTCGAGTACTTCTGCTCCAGCGCGATGGCGTAGCGCATCTCCTGCAGCTTGCGCTGGTAGCCCTCGACGCCGGCTGCGGTGGTCGCCTCGGTCCAGCAGGCGAGCTTGGCGGCGGCCTCTTCTTCGGCCGTCTCGCCCGTGGCGTTGCTCTCGCACTGCTGGATGAGGATGTTCTTGACGTACTGCTGGCTGATCGAGGAGCCACCCTGCGTCTCGCCGCCCTGCGCATTGCTGAGGAGAGCGCGCGTGGTGCCGATGAGGTCGACGCCGCCGTGCTGGTAGTAGCGCGGGTCTTCGCTGGAGAGGATCGCGTCGTACATGACCGGGGCGACCTCGTCGTACGTCACCGGCTCGCGGTTCTGGTCGTAGAACTGCGTCAACTCGACGTAGTCCCCGTCGGAGTTCTTGTAGTAGATGGTGGAGGGAAGCATGAGCTTCTCGATCTCCAGCACGCTCGGCAGCTTGTCGAACATCGTGATGGCGCTCGACGCCGCGGCACCGGTCACGGCGATGGCGGGCGTGACCGTGGCGGTGATGAGAACACCGGCGACCGCGCTCAGGCCGACGAGTCCCAGGATCCCCCCGAGCGCACCGCTAGCCGTCCGATTCTTCTGAGGCATAGGCTTGATCGTAGGGGAGGTAGCTGGGGAACCCCTTGACGACCGGCGCCGATCCGCCAAACGCACCGAACCCCCGAGGAGCCTCGATGACGACGTGGGAGTACATGACCACGCCCCTGCTGATCCACAACACCGCCGCCATCTTGAACAACTGGGGCAAGAAGGGCTGGGAGCTCGTGCAGGTCGTCCCCGGTCCCGAGGGCGGTCTGGTCGGCTACTTCAAGCGTCCCTCCGGCGGCGACGGCGCAGCGAACACGGCGGGGCTGGATGCGGCCGCGCAGGCCGCGCGCCAGTTCGACGGAGGTGCGGCATGAGTGTCTCGGAGCGTCTCGCGGACCTGGGGATCGAGCTCCCGCAGGTGGTGCCGCCCGTCGCCGCATATGTGCCGGCGAAGGTGCACGGCGACCTCGTCTACACCGCAGGCCAGCTCCCCATCGTCGGGGGCGCACTGCCCGCGACCGGCAAGGTCGGTGACGGCGAGGGCCTCGTCTCCGCCGCCGATGCCCAGGTCTACGCGCGTCAGTGCGCGCTGAACGCCGTCGCGGCCGCAGCGGCTGCGGCAGGAGACGTCGACCGGCTGAGCGGCGTGCTGAAGGTGGTCGGCTTCGTCTCGTCCGTTCCCGATTTCACCGGCCAGCCCGGCGTCATCAACGGTGCGAGCGACGTGCTCGGGGAGATCTTCGGCGAGTCGGGCCGCCACGCCCGGTCGGCCGTCGGCGTGCCGGTTCTGCCGCTTGACAGTCCCGTCGAGGTCGAGGTCGTGTTCACCCTCGTCTGAGGCCCGCGTTTCGTCTCGTCGCTGCGCTCCTCGCTCAACGACCAGGACGTCTGCCCCCGGTCGTTGAGCGAGCGGAGCGAGACGAAACGTCGTCTGCCCCCGGTCGTTGAGCGAGCGGAGCGAGACGAAACGTCGTCTGCCGTTCCGGTCGTTGAGCGAGCGGAGCCAGACGAAACGTCGCCTGCCGTACCGGGTCGTTGAGCGAGCGGAGCGAGACGAAACGCGGCCGCCCGTCACTCCCGGCCGATGGCGTCACGCACGAGAAGGCGCAGCTGCGGAACCTTCTCCTCGACGAACCACGGGTTCCGCGTGCGCCAGCCGCGCGCGAGGGGCGACGGATGCACGATGGGGTACATCGGCAGGAACGTCTCCGCTGCGCGCACGTTGGCGGTCACATCCGACGACCCGAGATAGCGGCGCTGCGCGTAGCCGCCGATGACGATGCGCAGGCGCACGTCGGCGAACCGCTCGAGGAACATCGGGTGCCACCGGTCGGCGAAGTCCCGACGCGGTGGCTTGTCGCCGCTGGTCCCCTTGCCCGGGAAGTAGGCGTCCATGGGCAGTACGGCCACGAGATCGGGGTTCCAGAACTCTTCGTCGGTCACTCCCATCCAGGCGCGCAGGAGGCGTCCGCTGGGGTCGTCGAAGGCGATGCCGGACGCCTGGGCGAGTCGGCCGGGCGCCTGACTGAGGATGAGCACGCGCGCCCGCTCGGTGCCGATGATCAGCGGGTCCCATCCGCGCTCGCGCGCCCAGGCGTTGGAGGGATGCTCCGCGACCCGGGCGCGCAGCGCGTCGAGAGTGCTCACCGGCCCAGTCTGCCCGGGGCGGAACGCGCGGGATCGTTATGACGTGATCTTCGCCTGGATCGTGGACATCACCATCGTGTCGGCCAGAGTCGTGGTGTCGCCGACCTCGCGTCCTTCGGCGACGTCGCGCAGCAGCCGTCTCATGATCTTGCCCGACCGGGTCTTCGGCAGCTCGGCCACGATGTAGATGTCGCGCGGACGGGCGATCGGACCGATCTGCTCGCCGACCCAGCGGCGCAGCGTCTCGGCGAGACCCTCGGCCGAGTGGGCGTCGAGGAAGCTCTGCTTGAGGATGACGAACGCCACCACCGCCTGCCCGGTGGTCTCATCCGACGCCCCGACGACGGCGGCTTCGGCGGTCGCTTCGTGCGCGACGAGAGCCGACTCGATCTCCGCGGTCGACAGCCGATGCCCGGAGACGTTCATGACGTCGTCGACACGGCCGAGCAGCCAGACGTCGCCGTCGTCGTCGAGCCGCGCGCCGTCGCCGGCGAAGTAGAACCCGCGGTCGGCGAACTTCGACCAGTACGTCTCGACGAAACGGTCGGGGTCGCCCCAGATGCCGCGCAGCATGCTCGGCCACGGTTCGGTGACCACGAGCAGGCCGCCGTTGCCGTTCCCCACGTGCTCGCCGCTCTCGTCGACGACGTCGACCGCGATCCCCGGGAGGGGCACCTGCGCCGATCCCGGTTTGGCCTCGGTGACCCCGGGAAGGGCCGAGATCATGATCGCGCCGGTCTCGGTCTGCCACCAGGTGTCCACGATCGGGGCGTGGCCCGACCCGATGATCTCGCGGTACCACATCCAC
Organism: Microbacterium sp. UBA3394; assembly: GCF_002358725.1. Taxonomy (NCBI): domain Bacteria; kingdom Bacillati; phylum Actinomycetota; class Actinomycetes; order Micrococcales; family Microbacteriaceae; genus Microbacterium; species Microbacterium sp. UBA3394. The sequence continues at coordinate 1,751 of NZ_DEPK01000043.1, read as the reverse complement.
GCCTCGGGGTTGATGGGTTCGCCGACCGACCCCAGCAGGCGCAGACTCGACAGGTTGAACGACTGCGGCACGGTGCGGCCGATCTTCATGAACGAGCGGATGGCGGTCGGAGCGGTGTAGAGCACCGTGACGCCGTACTTCTCCACGAGCTCCCACCAGCGCCCCGGATGCGGCGTGTCCGGCGTGCCCTCGTACAGCACCTGGGTGGCGCCGTTGGCGAGCGGGCCGTACGTGACGTACGAGTGACCGGTGATCCATCCGATGTCGGCGGTGCACCAGTAGACGTCGGTGTCGGGATGGATGTCGTGCACGACCCGGTTGGTGAAGGCCGTCTGGGTGAGGTAGCCGCCGGAGGTGTGCAGGATTCCCTTGGGCTTTCCAGTGGTGCCGGAGGTGTAGAGGATGAACAGCGGCGACTCGGCGGGGAAGGCCTGCGCTTCATGGTCGGCCGAGGCCGCGGGGACGACGTCGTGCCACCAGAGATCGCGCTCGCCGTTCCACTCGACGTCGTTGCCGCCGCGGCGTACCACCACCACGTGCTCGACCGTCTCCTGCGGACCGCTGCCGTTGCGGTCGGCGAGAGCGGCGTCGACCGCGGGCTTCAAGGCCGACACCTTGCCCTTGCGGTACCCGCCGTCGGCGGTGATCACGAGCTTCGCGCCGGCATCGTCGATGCGTGCGCGCAGACTGTCGGCGGAGAAGCCGCCGAACACGACCGAGTGGATGGCGCCGACGCGCGCGACGGCGAGCATCGCGGCGATCGCCTCGGGGATCATCGGCAGATAGATCGCGACGCGGTCGCCCCGGCCGACGCCGAGATCGGCGAGCACGTTCGCGACGCGCTTGACCTCGTCGGTGAGCTCCGCGTAGGTCACGCGTCGTTCATCGCCGGGCTCGCCCTCCCAGAGCAGGGCGACCCGGTCGCCGTTGCCGGCTTCGACGTGGCGGTCGAGGCAGTTGTAGGCGACGTTGAGCTCACCGTCGGCGAACCATTCCGCGAACGGCGGGTTCGACCAGTCGAGGGTCGTGGTGAACGGCGTGTGCCAGTGGAGCAGGTCGCGGGCCTGCTCGGCCCAGAACGCCGGACGGTCGGCCTCCGCCCTCGCGTAGAGCTCGGCGTCGCCGACGGCTGCGGCGGCGAACGCGGGGGAGGGGGCGAATCGCCGATCCTCGCTCAGCAGGTGATCGATCTGACTGCTCATCGGGGCTCCTTCGCATCGGTGCGGGCGGCGCGCGCGGCCGTCCGAGTCGCAGCAAATCTAGCCAGCCGGGCCGCGTCGGACCACCCCCGAGAGGAGGTATCGAGAACGCGCGCAGGAGATATCGAGAACATCACCGATATATCGGAAGGAAAGCGCTCAGAAGGCACTTTCCGCCCCGTCGGGCCACGTACACTCGTCTCGGCCGAACATCGATTCTGGCATCGCGACCCCCGACACCCCCCAACTCCGGGCGGTCGCACACGGCGGCATCCCATTCCCCCCATGGGATGCCGCCTTCTCTCTTTCCGGGACTCCTCCTCCACATCCCGCTACCCGCGCTCGGGCATCCACCGCAGCGTCGCCGGAGCCGTTCCGCCGCTCAGCGCCTCTCTACCGTCGGGGCATGGCCGCTCCTTTCGTCGTCGCCCGTCGAGGCGAGCCGCGCCCCGTTTCGGTGGAGACTCCGGGTGCCTCTGTCGCCGTCTCGGCGACGCCTCCGGTCGTGCGCGCCGAGGCGACCTCGCCCGAGGTGATGCGCCCGTTCGACCG